>CAJVYM010000180.1 GCA_913009415.1 uncultured bacterium | reverse complement strand
CTACAAGGCTTCGTCAAGCAAGATCACTCCTGCCCACGCTCGCGTGGCTACATGTCAAACAGGCTATTCACATGGTGGACACCTCCCAGTCCACTAGATCGGCCAGGCTTAGCCTGGCGCACCAGAGGCGCAGAGAACGGCAGAAACATGGTGATCGGTAATGAGTGAAGAGTGATGAGACAAAGCGAGCCAGTTCGCTGCTTCAAGCTGATAGCCGACGGCTGATTGCTGATTGCTTCTTGTTTCAAGCTGACTGCTGAAGGCTGATAGCTGAGATGGCGTCTTGAGCGAGCGAAGCGAGCGGGGAAGAGGAGATGCTTGTCCTTTTGCGCAAAGGCAAGAACCGGCGGCGGAAGGCCTGATTACCCGCTGTTGTTCGATAGGTTCATCGAAGTGGCCTGGTATGATCTCGCGGCGCGCGGCAGGTCGCATGGGCGAACTATGCCTGCCCAATCAGTCCTCCTGCCTAACATGCGGCCGCTCAACACACAGGGAATGTGTGGGACATGTCGTTGTACATTCGCCGCATAACAGGCATTCCCCGGTATCGATTGCTCCGTCGTTGATCGCCCCGTTCGGGCAGTCTCGCGTGCAGCGATGGCACTTGATGCAATCATCGTGCACACGGATGCGAAACAACGGGAAACGCGACAGCAGCGAAAGAAGCGCTCCCAGTGGGCAAAGCGTGCGACAGAACGGGCGGTAGACAAAGATGGAGATCAGAGCAAATAGCGCGGTGATCCCGATCGTGAGGGGCGCGTCCCGCCCCACGAGAAGAGGGGCTTGAATGGAGAGTAATCCTGCAAGATCGCCGTTCCCGTAACGAGCACTCGCACAACCCAGTACACGAGCAGAACATACCTTAGCTTGGATAGTACACCCATCCATCTGAGAGGGATCTTAAGCGCCAGCTTTCGTACTTGCAGAAGCTCCTGCGCGGCGCCAAATGGGCAGATATACCCGCAGAATAGTCGTCCCGCCAACAACGCGAGTACTATCGGAACCAGGAAGAGCAGTAGGTAACCGGTATTGAACTTGAGGATCACGTTCTGTACCGCCGTGGTCGGACAGAGGAAGCCGCCCATAACAAACCCCAGCACGATCACCGACAGCAGGAGGACCCACCTGCGCAGCTCATACCGACGGGTGGCGATGATCCCCAGGGCAAGCACGCCAAACACAACAAGCAATGCGATCTTCAGCGGTTGCCGGTGGATGAAGTAGGCCGTACTCGCCTGTGGTGCCGACTCCGGTGTCTGAAACGTGTGTGTCTCCTCCGGCGACCCGAAGTTGCTAGAGGAGCCAAACCCGTCGGCAAAGAGCGGTACTGTCAGGCTGATAACGATGATCAACAGCACAAACGCGACAAGGCTTAGCCGGCCGCTTTTGCTGAGAATGGTTGTGCTGTTCATGATATGCTCACTGATTGCTCATCAACAGGTAGTCAAACCTGTAGAAGAAGGCATCACTTACAAGAAGCAGCGGCTCTATTCCCGCTTCGTCAACCGCGTAGTACATGCGAGCTTCTCCCTCGTAGCCCTCGGCCGCGAGCAGATTGAGCGGAAGCGACATCGAAACATCGTTCACCGTCAGGAGTTCTCCATCGAACTGAACCGACCCGATCGTCGATTCCAGGGACAGGCCCATCGGTACTTCAAAAGGATAGGTACCGGCAAGGGCCTCCATGAACACATCGCCATTTTCTCCCTGAGTGACCGTGATCGGCAGGACGGCCTCTTCGTCCCCTTCTTTGGAGCAGGTCTTGGAGATCTTCAGAAACCCGTCACCAGAAACGCTCAACGAAACACTGAACCACTTCTCGTACAGCTACGGGCCTATCTCCTCCCACTGCGTCTCCCCAATGACCTGGATGTTCTCCCAGGCAAATTGATAGTCAAGCGGGTCTTCCATCGTGCAATTCTTGGGTAACGTCCCAAAGGTGTCGGGTAGGTTGCGGAAGTGCACCTGGTCCTGTTTACTTGTTGCTTAGAACTAGAAGCTACAAACAGGAGGAACCCAGGTGCAAAACAGATTATACATGGAACTA
>CAJVYM010000179.1 GCA_913009415.1 uncultured bacterium | reverse complement strand
CGGCGGCCCGGCCTCGCGCATCAAAGTAGACCGCAAGCCCAGCAGTCATCACGACCGCGGCCGCCAGTAACGAAATTACGACTGCGAGCGACAGACCTCGAGCTGTGGCAGAATTCTTCACGGCGAGTATCCGACCTCCATCAGCGCAAGCGACCGATCAGCACCTCTACCTAGTCTGATCGGCAGGGCGAAACGACAATCAAGCGTACTGGAAGCATCCTCCACGGGTCCCGACGTAGAAGCGGGCACGCTGCGACGCCGGTGAGCAGCTCACCCGGCCTGGGGACGATCTTCGCTGACAACGGAATCCGAAATGGACTACGAATGATCTAAAGCAGCCTATGGTCGGTGTGGGCAGGAGAAGGCCGCCATGTCTGATACCTTGATCGAAAGGGACACCAGTGAACGCGACACACAAACCCAAGATCTACTACGCCTCAAGCCTCTTCAACGAGGGCGAACGCACCTTCAACCTACGCGTGAAGACGATTCTCGATCACATTGGATTCGAAACGTGGTTCCCGCAGGAGGACGCAGGATTCCTCGAACGATACATGGACGACGGCATGACGCTGGAAGAGGCGAGACAGGCAATCTTCAGACTGAATCTAAATGCAGTTGAAGAAGCCGACGTTTTGTTGTTTAATCTAGATGGCAGAGTCCCAGACGAAGGTGCGTGCATTGAAGCCGGGATCGCCTTTGGGCGCGGCAAGAGATGCATCGGTCTCCAGACCGATTTTCGTTCAGTAGAGCCAGGGGGTAACAACTTGATGATTGACGGCGTTGTACGATACGAAATCGCGGGCGATCTTGATGAGCTCGAAACGATGCTCAAGGAGTTTGTACGGGGCCGCGAGACCAACAGCGACTCTAGGATCACCGTCGACCTTCGCGAGCGACCCGATCACTACCTCACTCTCTCCGGACCGCTTGGTGTTGGCAAATCAACACTGCTGCAAGTGATGGCGGAGCAGGGTTGGAAGGTCAACAGGGAGCCGGTCGCTGAGAACCCGTACCTCGATGATGTCTACGCAAATCTCGCGGACTTCGGATTTCGGATGCAGGCTTTCTATCTTGGCAGCAGAGCAAACCAACACCGACAGTCAGCGACCATCGGTGGTTCGCTGGTGCAAGAACGTTCTCTTGAGGAGGACGGCGAAGTGTTCTTGCCCGCATATCGCGATGCCGGCGCCTACGCGACAAGCGACTACGACACCCTTCGAACACTGTATGAAGCGCTCGCCTCGACGACACCGCGTCCCGGTCTCGCCGTCTTTCTCACAGCACCGTTTGAGGTAACCCTCGACCGAATCGCCAAACGCGGGCGACCGGCCGAAAGGACATTGGACATGGAGTTCGCCCGCGCCGTCTATGAGCGATACCAGGCGTGGGCCGCCAACACAGACACGCCAATTCTCGAGATCGACACTACGGACCTGGACCTTGCCTCAAGCGCCGCTGACGCAACCGAGGTATTGGGCAGAATCGCGCGAGCATTGCGGACCGAACGTGTGCTCACGTGACCGAAGCTGACCAGAATCCCTCCACCGCCCGATCAGTAGCTCTCGCGGTGGGGGCAGCCGGTCTTTGGGGACTCGCTCTCGTTCTCGTCAAGCTAGGACTCCGTGACGTTCCACCCCTGACACTGGCCGCTTCCCGATATGTGCTCGGCGCACTCACATTGGTGATGTTCCGAGCTTTGAGAAACCGCAATGGGGTGGTGCTGGGCGGAGTCATCAGAAACCGTTCGGTCATTGCCCTCGGGGCACTGCTCTATGCGGCGGTCCCCGCGGCGCAGTTCATCGCGATAGATCGGATCGAGGCCGGAACATTCAACTTTGTATTTCAGTCGGGGATCCCCCTCATACTGGCCTTCACCGCAGGATTCGTACTTCGAGAACGTACCTCGGGGCGCGAATGGTTCGGAGTCGCTTTCGTGGTGATGGGTGTCTACGCGTTCTATAGATCGGAAGAGCACACGTCTGAACTCCAGTCACACTGATATATCTCGTATCCCGTCTTCTGCTTGAAAAAAAAAAATCACTTTGAGTCT
>CAJVYM010000178.1 GCA_913009415.1 uncultured bacterium | reverse complement strand
AGGGGGTACTTCTTGTTGGTCCTCCGGGAACCGGAAAAACACTGCTTGCCAAGGCCACGGCAGGAGAGGCGGGCGTACCCTTCTTCTCCCTCAGCGGATCGGACTTCGTGGAGATGTTCGTCGGTGTGGGAGCGGCGCGAGTGCGTGACCTGTTTGAACAGGCGGAGAAGAAGGCTCCGTGCATAATCTTCATCGACGAGATCGATGGCATCGGTCAGGCGCGGGCGACCGTCGGTAGCATCGGGACCAACGACGAGCGCGAGCAGACGTTGAATCAACTCCTCGCCGAGATGGATGGTTTCAAGACAAACCAGGGTGTCGTTATCATGGGAGCCACCAACCGTCCCGAGGTACTCGATAAGGCCCTCCTACGTCCGGGCCGCTTCGATCGCCAGGTTCAGATTACCCTCCCCACGGAACAGGGACGGAAGCAGATCCTCGTCATTCACACACGGCACGTGAGCCTGGGTGAGGATGTTAATCTTGACAGGTTGGCTCAGATCACCCCTGGATTCTCCGGGGCTGACCTTGCAAACATCATCAATGAGGCGGCTCTCTTAGCCGTGCGCAGGGATGGTGATTCGGTGTCGATGGCCGACTTTGACATGGCTATCGAACGGGTCGTTGCAGGGCTGCAACGCAAGATGCCACTGCGCGATGATGTTAAGCGTAAGGTCGCCTACCACGAAGGAGGACATGCGCTGGTGGCACAGCTTCTTCCGCACACGGATCCAGTACACAAGGTGAGCATCATCCCCACCGCCAAGGGAGCACTCGGATACACGATGCAGATGCCAGAGGAGGACCAGTACCTATTTGGCGAGGAGGAATTGAAGGAGCGGATGGCAGTGATGCTGGGCGGACGGGGAGCAGAGCTTGTTATCTTCAAGGAACCATCCACCGGGGCAGCGAACGACCTGGAAAGAGCGACCGACCTTGCACGGAGAATGGTCACCGAGTTCGGAATGGCAGAGAGCCTGGGCCCGGTACGCTACCTCAACGACGCGGGTATGGGGTATTTGCAGAGCCAACTAGGATTAAGGCAGGAGATCAGCCCGGACACGGCAACATTGATCGATCGTGAAGTGAAGGGGCTCATCGAGGGAGCGGAGAAACAGGCGATAGAGCTTCTGAGTGACCATTTGGACGCACTGGAGGAGATAGCACAAATCCTTCAAAAGAACGAAGTGATCAGCGGTGAGGAGATAGCTCGCATCGCCGAGCGAAAGAACACCTGAATCGGTTGCTCGCGCGCTCCAAGTGGGTCTCATTGAATCAGCATTACGATATTTCACTCAGCACAACTGATTTTGCGCGAGAGTATTTTGCTACTTGGCCTTCCCCTGGCTTACTAGGTTTTGCCAGTCTTTCTTGGCCATTTCCCAAGCACGCCGGACGTGCTTCTTCATGTCCTGCCAAGTACCATGATGACTGTGCGTCTCCTTCCAAGTACGCTCCAGATCTTCCTCCACTTCCTCCCATGTCTCGTTTGGGTACTCACTTGCTAGCGCTTTATCCCAACCAAAACGCAGCCCAGGTTGAATATTATCAAATCCCTCCAATGGGCCGCCATTTGTATAGGTATCCAAATACAGCTTCTTAAACGTCTGTTCCGTCTCCGCACTCCAGTAGCTAGGTGCCATGTTATCTCCTCTCCTTCTTATCTCATTCCTTATATTGCAAGCCTTCGACACAGCCGATTGTCCATCACTATCTTAGCCTGCGGGCAAAGGCGCAGCAAGGACTTGTCCGCTCGTCGCTCATCAAAGGCACACAGTAGAAGCACGCTGCACCGGGAAGTTCCGTCCAGACCGATATTTCTCCCCTTGTAAACACGCACGAATGGGACGGGATGCGTACAAGCGGGTACAATAGCGCCTATGGCTGCAGGAATGCTGACACAGAAACCAAAGAACCTGACGCGTGGGCCGATCGCCCGCACGCTGCTCACGCTGGCCTGGCCGGTCATGCTTTCCAACCTATTTCAGACGATCTACAACCTGGTTGACACGTTGTGGTTGGGCCGTCTGGGCAAGGTAGCGATTGCTGCGCCAACGATCGTTTGGCCGCTGGTCTTCCTGATGATCTCCATCGGTGCTGGAATAACCAT
>CAJVYM010000177.1 GCA_913009415.1 uncultured bacterium | reverse complement strand
CACTGAAGACCACGCGTAAGCCTGAAACGATTCCAAGCCGCGCCAGGTGCAGCGACTCATCCCGAAGCAGCGCTTGAGGAAAGAGATCATGCCCTCAATGCCGGCGCGGAAATCGCGCAACCGTTTGTAGACCCAGGTGCTCTTGGCCATCTCGCCGATGGCCAGTCCCCGCTTCTTGGCGAAGGCCACATCGTTTACGCCCAACGCCTTGATCGATTCGAGATTCTCTTTGGAGGCGAAGCCGCCATCGAGAGCCGCTTGGCGCGGCACTCTGCCGTAGATGTCGTTTTGTCGGATGATCATCTTCTCGGCCAAGGTCACGTCGGCCGGATTGCCTTGTTCGATCACCAGATCGGTGAGCAAACCTGAGGCACCACCGGTGATTGCCGAGCGACAATTACATCTCCCCATCGTATTGCCTCACGAGAGAGTGTTACTTAGCAGTAGATGTCACCTTGGTCATACATGAAGAGCTGGGGCCTGGTTGGTAGGCCGTGTCAGAGCGAGATTTTCCACGACGCGGCTTGCCATGACGAGTTCCCTCGCCTTGGTGTGACGCCATTCTTTTACTCGGCGCTGCAACGTACGAAGTTGGCTGTGAGAGTATTGGTCAGGATGTTCGAGTTGGAGGCGCAAGAACAGGTCCTTGGCGGCTGCGTCAGGCTGCTGTTCGAGCCAAGTAGAGATCTCCGACCAGGTACTTTCAAACGGATCCTTTCTCGTCCTCCATTTTCTCTCCGGTTTCGGTTCCCGTTGGTGGATCGGATTCGCTTCGCCATCGCGCCAAACAACCGAGAGGTGTTCGAGGAACCGATCGAGACTCTGCGTTTGCGGAGCATCGGGGATTGCTTTGAGTGCCGCCTGCGCTTCGCGGATGTTGTGCAGTAGCTGTACCGGATCAAGTCGCTCACGGTGATCGCGCAGGCACTGCTTGGCTTGCTCGTCAACACGCTCATCGTCGAGAAGGCGATCGCACGGCGTTGATGGCCGATGGTAAGTCTTGATCACCTTCGCGCCCTCTCTGCGCTTTTGTTTGAGCTTGAACGACGGCTGGAAGTAGTTCACGTACAGCCCGACGCTCTCGTAGAGGCGAGACAATGCCCTGGTCGCCTCGAGTCCTTCGAGTCGCGCGTAGCCGGCAAAATGTCGGACGACGGCACCGTTTTTCTGCTCCACCCAAGCCTGATCATTCTTCTTGTATGGCCGCGAGCGCGTCTGCTCGATGCCGTGGGCCTTGCAGTACGCGAACAGCGTGTCGTTCATGAAGGCGCTGTCGTTGTCGCTGTCGAATCCGAGCAGCGGTATCGGGAGTTGAGGGCGGATCAACTCAAGAGATTCCGTCACGAGCATTTGCTGGCGAGCGACCAGCGCGAAGCACTCAGTCCATGCAGAACAGACATCAGTCAGCGTTAAAGTGTGAACACAGTTTCCCGGCGTGACACCGCCGTTGTGTACGACGAAGTCGACCTCGAAGTACCCGGGTGCAAGCTCGCTCGCACCCGAGTGCGTCCGAACGGGGACCTTGCGCTGGATTCGATTCGGTCTCTTCCGGTGTCGGCGCTTTCGGCCAGCGCCGGCGCGTGCGGGCTCAAGCAGGCGATCGATTGTCGCCGGGCTCACCGCCAGCAGTCTCTCCCGAACACTGATGTCGAGCTTCAGGTGGCCATGCCCCTCCAAGGATCTGACCAGACAGGGCAGTGCCGCCTTCAGGCGCTTACCGCAGATTCGGTCTCCCGCTTCCCAGACAAGCGTCAGTGCCTCGCGGACCGCCGCATCGTAAACATGCTTCGGCTCCGCCCGTGGCTTCAGCGTTGGCTCATGGCTCATCAATCGCAAGACGTGCTTGCGGTGATAGCCTGTCGTCTTGACGAACTCATCCAGAATGCGCGTTTTCTCCGCTCTCGAGGCACCCTTGTAACGCTTTCTGACTACCCGGGTGAGTTCCTTTCGTGTCTGCATGCCGATGCCGTGCCTCATGAAATGGTGCTCCCAGCATCGCCGGCTGGTAGCAAATTTCGTGAGGCAACGGCCCTGGCGCGGGTAGCAAACAGGGTGCGTCAATGCGATGGGGAGGTGTAATTGTCGCTCGAGATCGGAAGAGCGTCGTGTAGGGAAAGAGTGTAGATCTCGGTGGTCGCCGTATCATTAAAAAAAAAAGAAGTGAGA
>CAJVYM010000176.1 GCA_913009415.1 uncultured bacterium | reverse complement strand
TGTTGGGCGGGTGAACGCAGACCTTGTGCTTAACCCCGCGCTCACTGGTGAAAGTCGGGGCTGAATTCCAGTTTGAAGCCGTATTGGGGGAAACCCGACGTACGGAGTTTTAGAGAGGGAGGAGGAAACGTGGTGCATGGACTCGCGGCTATTTGCCACGCAACTGGAAACGGCGGATACATCGGAAGTCACTGTCCTAAATAATGCGCGCCTCCTCTCTACTCGGCGGTGAGAGAGTGCTGTGCTTCTGTAAGTCTTCTGTTACCTACTCGAAACGACGAAGAGCCAATTTTACTTATCGCTTCGATCGCTTAGAATCAGGGCATGACAACGAAAGATTCTATTCGACCCGCTCACCGGCGGCTGTGGAGTGGGCTAGCATGCGACGATCCGAGCTCCGAGATCGGCGTGCTTGGCGTTCCCTTCGATGGGGCGACGAGCTTCCGCAAGGGCGCATCTTTTGCACCGAGCAAGATCCGCGAATTAACCCCGCATGTTGCCCCTTACACGGAAGATGGGACTAGCCTCGCCGGATTGCGCGTGCGTGATTACGGAGATGTGTTCGTAGATCTTGATTGGGAGCGCTATTTCAAAACGGTTGAGGCGCGCGCCCAGCAGGCTCTTAATCACCCACTGGCGCTGTTCTTGGGCGGTGATCACTCCGTTACCATTCCGCTTTCGCGAGCATTCAGCAGCAGCGTGAACGGAAGATTCGGGATGCTACACATTGATGCACACCTCGACCTTGCTGACTCCTTTGAAGGCTCCCGTTGGTCGCACGCCTGCACGCAGCGACGAGTGCTGGAGCTTCCCAACATCGACTCGCGACATCTTGTCTTTGTCGGCATCCGCTCGTTCATGGATGATGAGCTGGAGTTTCTCCATGAGCATCCACAGATCGGGCTGCATACTGCGCGCGATGTTTATGTGCGGGGGATCGATGATGTCGCACAATCTGTTGTGGTGCAATTGCAGGGAGTGGAATCCGTCTACGTGACGCTCGATATCGATGCCCTCGATCCGGCGTTCGCTCCGGGGACGGGCACGCCCGAGGCGGGTGGCCTGTCAACTCGTGATGTGTTGGAGCTTCTGCGGACGGTCTTTCTTGACCTACCGGTGCGCGCCCTCGACATCGTGGAGGTTTCGCCACCGCTCGATCATGCCGACATCACATCCGTTGCGGCACTCAGGGTAATCTACGGTGCGTTCGGGTGGGTGAGATCGGCAGATTAATATCGCCCGTCTTGTTGCTACAATTGTAGCTGTAAATTGCCTTTGGAGGTAGAGCATGCCCTTTGTGAACGTAAGAGATCTCCATGATCGCACGGCTGAGATTCTTCGCATCATCAAGGAAGGCGATCCCGTCTTTGTAACTCGCTATGGAAAACCGATCGCTGTCATACGCGACCTCGCTGAAGGGGACCTGGAGGGGCTTGCTATGCTTTCGGATCCGAAGCTACGCAAGGGTCTGGAAGAAGCCCGCGCCGATGTGACAGCAGGACGCGTGTCTGACCTTGACGATCTGCTCGAGGAGCCTCACCAAGAGATCGACATGCTCGTTCGGCCAATCGGAGAGCGGAGGAGCGACATCAAGGATCTGTCCGGCCTTGGGGCTTCCTTTGTCCCAGTCGAGGCAGAGCGTCCAGATTCCGCCCGCCACAGTGCCAGCTTGAAGGGGAGTGTCGGCATCACGGCTGACGACCATGTTCTGATCCAGAACGCTCTTGTTTAGGAGGACGTCGCTGCGCCTCACCTGGAGGATGATGTCTTTGTGCAGATCACCACTGGTGATCACCTGCACGGTATCCCCCAAGTACCCGCCAAGGCTCACGAGCTGCACCAATCCCAAGCTTGCGGCATGTACCAGAGATAGTGTCTGCGTGGCGTAGACGCTGATGGCGAGGAATAGAGCGCAAATTACCACGAGCAAGACGATCCTGATCTGTCGCATCTACAAAGGCACCTCCAAATCGTGCTATCTGCTGCCAGACTATGGCCGTTGGTCTTCCGGATTGAAAGACAAGAGCGTGTGTTTGACACATCGGTCGCTGTTTTGTATCGGATGTTCCCTTGCGTTGAGATTGAATCACGCAGGCGCAAACCCCCATCTGTTGCCAGTTTTACGCTGAGCTGACAGCTTTCTCTTAGTGGGCACGCTTGCCTTTATCTCAC
>CAJVYM010000175.1 GCA_913009415.1 uncultured bacterium | reverse complement strand
ATCGGAGGCTTGCGTGAGTCACTGCACTTCTGCGCGAGTGAGTAGGACTGAAGAGCCCGGTGCGGGAAAACCGCACGCCGGGATCTGTGCAGGGGTCACCGGGTAACCGGTGTTCCTACTGCGACGCTCTCTGGAGACGAATCATGCTCTCTTTTGCAACGGAATTTCCGATCACGCACGATTGTCACGCATTGCGGTTTATTGAGGCTGTCAAGACGTGGATTCTGGGCTCGCCCCACACACGGTTGACGCCAAACATGCTCCGCGATCTCGCGCCGACGGGCGAAGCAAGTGTGAAAGAAGGGCACGAGTCGCTGAAGACTCTCGGGGTATCAGGCTCGGACCAGGATGCAGTAGCAGTTCGATACAAGACATCCAGCAAAGGATTGGAGTGGACCACCACCTCTGTGTTTTCTCGTACGGCATCAGACGCATGGGTGCGAATACAGGTGTCGTGCGAAACGAGCCATCCGGCTGTACGCCTCCCGCCCGCCAAGAAGCCGATTCTTGTTCGAACCCTTCTCGATGAGTTCGGAGGTGCGCCTGACGGACTGCTTCGGATAGGAAGATCTCCCTTCCGCCTTGAGGACACAGACATCGATGTTGCCGCCCAGCTGATTCGAGGCGAGGCGGGCTGTCGATTGCCGTTGGTATACGTGAGTGCGCCATTTCAGGGCGGGCCTATCGTTGACTGCGATCGCTTGGCAGCCGATTTATCTGCTATGGCGCATGTTGTTGTCGAGCCGAACCGTCCGTTCTCTGTAAGGCTGAGACTCGACGTAGGCTCTGAGAATGTCTACGGTGGAACGGTGGGCATCTACTGGCCAGAGGGTGGTGGCCGCCGTTCATTCTTTATCGGTCGTGACTATGAGTCTCCGAGCCAAGTCAGCAAAGCGGTATTCGATGAAATTCGGGTAGCCCTCACAAACAGAAGGCCGTTGGAGAGATGTACGTGGGCATCCGTGCAGGAATCGTGGTCACGTAAGGAGATCCAGGCGCTTCAGGCCTCGGGATCGCAGGAGTTAAGCGAGTACATCGAAGCGTTCGATAAGGAACTTGATGCAAAGACAGAAAGGATTGAAGACGCGGAGAGGGAGATCAGACGGCTCAGGTCGGAGCTTCAAGTCTACGAAGCGCGCCTAGCGGCCGGGGGGGGCGGCGTCTCAATCGTCAAGCCAGGGCGCGAACAGGATCTCTATCTAAACGAGACCCTCATCATTGTTCGAGACGCAATTGCTGACGCACTGACACGAGTTCCTGATAATAGTAGGCGCCAGCATGTGCTAGAGTCGCTCCTGAAAGCCAATGAAGATGTCGATGACATGGCCGAATCGAATCGCGAGGAACTAAAACAGATACTCCGAGGCACAAAGGGCATGAAGAGCAAGATGAGGAGTAGGCTTGAGGCAATGGGATTCTCAATCACGGAGGATGGCAAGCACTACAAGTTGGTATTCCAGGGAGACAACCGGTATGTATTTACTCTCCCCAAGAGCGGAAGTGATTGGCGTGGAGGATTGAACGCAGCCTCCGACATTGGAAGTATGCTGTTCTGAGAGCTAACAAGCCGATGCAGCGGACGGCGCTTCGCGCCGCCGCTGATCGCCAAGGCGTTGGGCGCCATGAAAGTTACATGTGCAAAGCCAGATGCTGCAGTAAGGGAGCTTGATGTTGCCATCGGCCTGTTATTTACGGATGGAGATCCCTTGGCTGTGCGAACGCTTGCAGGAGCAGCTTATGGTATTTTCGCGGATCTCGCAGAAAACCACACGCCTGGTTCATCTTGGCGAGCCAAAGTTATAAAAGGTTCAGGACTTAGTGAAAAAGATGCGCTGCGTATTCTTAATGCAGCCCAGAATTATTTGAAGCATGCAGATAGAGATGCGGAATCCGCTCTTTCATTCGATGAAGAGGAAAATGACGATCTTATATTCATCGCTTCGATTGAGTGTGGACTCATTGATCATGAGATGTCGTTTTCAATGCAGGCTTACCAAATATGGTATCTCGCTATGTATCCTGAACAGATTGGCCACAATACTGCCCCAGTACAAATGGCAATGAAAGCATTTCCGAAGCTTGCAGAGAAGGAACGAGCCGAGCAACTTTCCCTCGGGCACAAATTTCTTGAACAAGTCTTAGGTGGGTATTCCGGCGAACGTGACCAGTCATTCCGGGGATCGTGACCAGTCCGCACACGGAAGTGAGGCTGGAGTGGATGTTGTAGGTCAGGTGGTCACGATCAGTCAAGTTTTTGTTGTTTTTCCCG
>CAJVYM010000174.1 GCA_913009415.1 uncultured bacterium | reverse complement strand
ACCAACTACCGTTCCGGCTACTTCCGACCTGCCCACCCAATGTACGCCTCCACCCATATCCAATGTACACGATACACCGACGATAAACATCTCTCCCCTCACGCTAGTAATGTACGAGGCTACTTTTCCATTAAGAGAAGGAAATTATTGACAGAGGTAGATGGAAAAGTAGCCTGTCCCCTTTTTGCTTTCATATCATCTTTCTACTGAAGTAGGGCGAGCGCCCGATACCCGCTGCTGATGCGAACTGCCCATAGCTCACCGCATTTCTTGAAGCGCAATGACGGATGGCGAGGGTTCACGCCCCACAGACGGTATACCGTCCGTGCCCTGCTCTTGATCTCAGGTGGCAGTTTCTGGTAAGTCACCCAGAAATCAGGAGTTGTCGAGGACTTTATCAAGAGACTTAGTCCTTCCCTCGGCTATATCCTTACGCACGCGCCCGAGAACGTGCTCAAGGCGTGCTCCCGATTGTGAGTCACGAGCGATCTCTCCGTCCCAGTCGTCGCTATGCTCGATCTCGAAATCGGCAAGCCACGATAAGAACTCCTCCCGCTCGTCGTCGGGAAGGGCTTTAACCTGTTCAGCGATCTTCTCAACCTTGGTGATCATGACTCCTCCATTATCGAGCTTCCGGCGCATCCGCGACATGCCCATGGACACGCTACCCTATTCCCCAGTGCTAACAGGTATTAGCCAATAATGCTACGCCTAGCATAGTCTAGCCGTGCGTCCATGTCAACACGCATCGGATCCCGTTGGAGATAGGCATCGTAGAAAGGTTGTGCCGATGTCTGTTAGGCCGAATAGAAAACGAAGGGACACGAACCACTCATACATAATCTTCTTGTTGCACAAATCCTTTCTTGTTTGGTTCCAAGCTTAGTTTCCATAGGGCTCGTCTGCGACAAGCCTTGAAGTGGGTCATGCGCTTTCGCCGCGGATGCGGATGCGCCTTTCCTCGACAATCCACAGTCGACCCTCGATTCGCTCCCGGTCCAGTACAGGAATTACATGTTCAAATGTTTGGATAAGGTGTTGCTTATCTTGCTGGTGAACCCGTAACACGATAAGTCCGGGATACTGGTCTGGCGGATAAGCGCGAATGTCCGCAAAATCCAAATCAAGAGTAACCAGCACCCGTTTCTCCCGAACACACACATCCACAATGATAGAATCTGGTTTGCCTTGTAACTGCTGGGCAACAACAGAGGCAGCATGGTGACCAGCGTGGGACAGGAGACTAGCAAGTTCAACGGGCAGGTTCTCGTCGATCTTGAACCGCACTATTCCTCACGAATACCTACGGGAATCAACCGTTCTTTGGTTAATTCAGCAGCGTAGGCAAGGGCAGCCTGAATGTCAAGCCGCGTTAGGGACGGGTAGCTTCTTAAGATCTCCTCTTCGCTGTTTCCTGCCGCAAAGTTATCCAAAATCACGGAGACCATGATACGCGTTCCTTTGATGCACGCCTTACCGTGGCAGATCAAAGGATCTACCGAGATTAGCTCTAACAAATTCATCATCCGTTCGCCTTCCTTTCATCCGTATAGCTGGAGAAGATGGATGCACACCTTAGCCCAGGATGTTGAGCGCGTAGGCAATTATACCACTTGAAATCCGTCAAGCCAAAGCTCCAGCAAGCCTGCAACTTCAAGTCGCCAATCAGGTAGGTTCTGCTGTTTGTAGCAGCGTCCTTCTTGCCTCCGCCATCATGGTTTGCCATTCACTATTCCCCGCTCCCCGTTCCGCCTTCCGCCTACCCCTTAATCCCAACGCACATCACTGCCCGCTCTCTCCACGTGTCTCCCTTTCTCTGTGTCTCCCCCTCCCATCTCCTATTCCTTGCCATTCACGATTCACGGTTTCCCGCTCATCACTGATCGTCGCGGTAGGGACACCCGTCGCCGGGTGCCCCCCGCACAGATCCGGACGTGAGGAACTACGCTCATCCGGCTCCTACCTCGGGTTAATAACGCGGAGGCGTTAACTGCCTCCCGTACTCGCTCCAGTCCCTGTGACACACCTCTGGGCTCAATGTAGGTACTTCCTCTTGGCTGTATCCGCGGTTTCCCGCTTCGTGCCCGTTTAGAGTTCACCATATCGCTCCCTCCGGCTCTGTGTCCGGCGTGTGCTGGACTCAAACGACTTCCCCTTGGTCAGACCCCTTCCCTCCACCATCTCCGCCGGTCGGTGGCCGGTCTTTCCCGGTTGAGAACCTTTGTTCGACGGCTTCTATGGTACTATGGGCCTGTCCGACTGCCCGGTCACGTACATGCTGGGATTGTGGT
>CAJVYM010000173.1 GCA_913009415.1 uncultured bacterium | reverse complement strand
GCCAATTACCCGGTGACCTTCCACTGGATCGCTGAGGTCCCTGATGAAGAAAAGGTCGCCCTGTCGTTCATGTCTAACATGGCCGATATCGGAATCAACGTGAAGGTTGTCAAGGTACCGTGGATGTCGGTCGTCGAGGAGATGGGAAAGGAGGACACGAGCCCGAACATCGTTTCGGTGTTCGATTCCGCTCACTATCCCGAGGCCGGGTCGCTGCTCGAGTCGCGCTACACCTCAAACTCCGCTCCCACCTGGGAGCAGAACGAGTGGTTGCTCGACCCCACGCTCGACGGGATGATCAGCGACGCACTATCGACGACCGATCGGCAAGAACGCTTCGCGAAGTACGGGAAGATCGAGAAGTACATCATCAACCTGTGCCCGACGATCTTTCTGTTCGACCAGGCAGAGAAGCATGCCTACCAGGCCTCCTACGTAGACTGGCCCGCAGCGAATGGCCAGGCGATCCCAGTTATGGGCTACAACATGGCGGCCCGGTTCATCAAGGTTAACAACTAATCGGACAAGGCGGACCCCCATCTGACCACGGGGGTCCACGTAAACGTGGGTGGGGAAGCTCCCACGCTTCCCCACCCGCCTTCTTGGCCTCACGGAGAAAGGGTAAGAACAATGAGTATCTTGAGATTCTTGGGAAAACGGCTGGTGTTTTCGATCTTCGTCCTGTTTGGACTCTCGCTCCTGATCTTCACGATCTCACGTGTGCTGCCGGGTGATCCGGTACGCCTGGCCCTGGGATCGAGAGCGCCTCAGTGGGCTGTCAATAATATGCGCGAACAGATGCATCTGAATGATCCGCTGTACGCGCAGTACTATTACTGGATCTCGGGAGCAGTGCACGGCGATCTCGGGCAATCGTTGGTCACGCGACGCCCGGTCATACAGGACATCAAAGAGTTCCTTCCCGCCACGCTCGAGCTCGCCATATTCGCGGGGGTGATCATGGCCACCTTTGGCATCCTCCTCGGAGCGATCTCCGGACGATACTTGAATACCTGGGTGGACAACAGCGTGCGGATCTTCTCCTACGTCGGTGTGGTCACCCCATCATTTATCTTTGCTATCCTTTTTCTCCTTCTGTTCGGATATGTCCTAAACTGGTTCCCATCAACGGGGCGGTTGAGCACCGGGATGGCGCGACCGCCGTTCATTACCGGTATGATCACGGTGGACGCCCTACTGAGTGGCAACCTAGCGGCTTTCGGCAACGCGCTGTGGCACATGACTCTGCCTGCGATCAGCTTGGCTCTCGGCGGGATGGCACAGGAGGCGAGGATCACCCGTTCTACGATCAGTGACAACCTCCGCAAGGACTACATCGCCTCGGCGAGAGGGTTCGGCGTGCCAGAGCGGATGATCACCCTGAAGTATCTGCTCAAACCATCCCTCATTCCCACGATCTCTATCCTCGGGCTCGACTTCGCATCGTTACTCGCTAACGCATTTCTCGTGGAGTTGATCTTCAACTGGCCCGGCTTCTCTCGCTACGGGATTAACGCCATGCTAAATAAAGACTTAAACGCCGTATCTGCTGTCGTTATGGTGCTGGGAGTGGTATTTATCGTGGTGAATATAATGGTCGACCTGCTGGTAGCGTGGCTCGATCCACGTATCCGGCTTGGCGCAGAAAGGGGTAAGTAATCATGGTGCACAACACTCTGTTGAAACGCCGGTTAGAAGGCCTCAAGAAGAACTGGTACAAGTTTTCCAAGAATCCTGTGTCGGTTGTAGGGTTGTTCTTCGTACTGGCTGTATCGTTTGTAGCCGTTTTTGCTCCGTACATCTCCCCCTATCCAGCGCACGCCGGACGCTACGTCAATTTTGAGGAAGCCAGCCAAGCTCCAAGCCTTAAGCACCTGTGTGGCACAGACGTCTTCGGACGAGATATCCTATCGCGCATCTTCTTCGGGTTTCGCTATTCATTGATGATGGGAGTTGTCGTCCTATCCCTTGTTGTTATCCCGGGAGTTGTGCTAGGCTTGGTCGCTGGTTACTACCGCGGAACGTGGATCGATACGGTGATCATGCGTATTACCGATGTCTTTCTCGCTGTTCCACCGTTGATCCTTGCTCTGGCGATTTGCTCGGTACTTACACCAAGCGTGTTTCACGCCATGATGGCTGTGTCCTTGATAGATCGGAAGAGCGTCGTGTAGGGAAAGAGTGTAGATCTCGGTGGTCGCCGTATCATTAAAAAAAAAAAAATCAGAAGATCGGAAGAGCATCGTGTCGGGAAAGGGTGTGATTTCTCACTCCACCGCCGCACTCTCTGCTCCATCCATGTTTCACCACCGC
>CAJVYM010000172.1 GCA_913009415.1 uncultured bacterium | reverse complement strand
AGTACAACTCGCTGAGACAAAAACCAAGGAATATTCGTTGATCTTTAGTGAGCACAATACAGCTCTAGAAACACGCAAATCCTGATTAGAAACGGCTTTCTTGATTTTGGGCAAGGGAACATCCGTTAAAAAGATGCGAAGCTCCCAATAGTCTCCTGCCCTAGCAACGTTCTACGTTCTACGTTTCGTGTTTTGCGTTCCGCCTTCCCCATTCCGCGTTCTGCGTTTTGCGTTTTGCGTTCCGCATTCTATGTTCTACGTTCTACGTTCTACGTTCCGAGTTTCCCATTCGAATTTTCTCGTCCCTTGACTTAGTATTTACCCATCAATCCGCATGGGAGGCATAAATGATGGGCAAGTACCGGTTCATCGAACAGACACTCGACGATCTACGCAAGCAGGGGCTGTACAACACAATTCGCACGATTGAAAGCTCGGTTGGTGCGTGGGTGATCGTTGAAGGCAAGCGGGTTCTCAACATGTGCTCCAATAACTACTTAGGCTTTGCCGATGACGAGCGGCTCTGCACCGCGGCCAAGGAAGCGATCGATCGCTACGGCGTGGGCCCGGGTGCAGTTCGTTCGATCGCCGGGACGATGAGCCTGCACATCGAACTTGAGAAGAAGCTCGCCGCCTTCAAGGGGACAGAGGCAGCGCTGTCAGTGCAATCGGGCCTGAACACAAATCTTGCGACGATTCCGCTGCTGATGGGAAAGGAAGACGTTATCTTCACCGATGAGCTTAATCATGCTTCGATCATCGACGGCTGCCGCCTGACCAAGGCCAAGCGGGTGATCTTCCCGCACCGTGATGTGGACGGGCTGCGCGCCCTGCTGAAAGAGAACGAGGGAATAGAGAAGAAGCTGATCGTTACAGACGGCGTATTCTCCATGGACGGTGACCTCGCTCCTCTGCCCGGGATTGTGGAGGCGGCGGAGGAATACGGCGCGATGGTCATGGTCGACGATGCACACGGCGAAGGGGTCCTTGGGAGTCACGGTCGCGGGATCGTCGATCACTACGGCCTACACGGTCGGGTTGACATCGAGGCGGGGACAATGTCCAAGGCGTTCGGCGTTGTCGGTGGATACGTGGCCGGGAGCAACGAACTCGTTGAATACCTGCGCCAGCGCGCGCGGCCGTTCCTCTTCTCATCGGCGGCGACGCCACCGGATGTCGCGGCGTGCATAGCAGCGGTGGACATCCTGCAGGAGACGGACGCGCCCGTGAAGAAACTGTGGGAGAACGCCAACTACTTCAAAGCTGAGATGCAGAACCTCGGGTTCGACACCGGGCACAGCGAGACACCGATCACGCCGGTGATGCTCGGTGAGGCGAAGACAGCGTGGGCCTTCTCCAAGCGCCTGTTCGAGGAGAACGTCTTCGGCACAGCCATCGCCTTCCCAACCGTACCGCGTGGAAAAGCAAGGATCAGGGTGATGCTCTCGGCAGCGCACTCAACCGATGATCTCGATTTCGCGTTGGAAAAGTTTGCCGTGGTCGGTAAAGAACTGGGAGTGATCTAGAATGAGCAAAGAAGCAATCAGCACTTCGAATGCACCAGCGGCGGTGGGACCGTATTCACAAGGGATAAGAGCAGGAGATCTTATTTTTGTCTCTGGCCAGCTTCCGATGACCTCAGAGGGAAAGCTGATCACGGACGATATCGCCGCGGCGACCGAACATTCGCTGAAGAACGTGAGTGCCGTCCTCAAGGCGGCAGGAGCGTCGATGCGCGACGTGGTCAAGGTCACGGTATTTCTAGCGGATATGTCCGACTTTGGAGCGATGAACGAGGTGTACAAAAAATACTTCACCGAGCCGTATCCGGCGCGCGCCGCGATAGCAGTGAAGACGCTCCCTAAGGGGGCACCACTGGAGATCGAAGCGATCGCTCGTGTTTCATGATAGGGGGATGACATGAAGTTCTTCGATACCCATTGCGATACGGCTATGAGGGTGCTCGATGGTCAGCTTGACTTCTCAACCGGAGCGGGAGGGCACATCGGCCTTCCTCAACTTGTCGAAGCGGGTTCCTGCGCGCAGGTCTTTTCCTGTTTCGTGTTGAGCGAGCGCAGTCCCAATCATGAGAGGGAACGCGCCGAGGCGATGATTCGAGTGATCTACTCGATGGCCGCGGATAGTGGTGGATCTCTACGCGTTGTTAAGACTTCCTCAGAGTTAGAAGGGTGTTGTGATAGAGATGACGCGATCGCTGCGATCATCGGCCTGGAAGGGGCTGACCCGCTCGAAGGTTTGGCGGAGAACCTGCGCCACTTTCACGAGCTTGGTGTACGGGACATCATCCCCGCTTGGCAGGACAACCCGTTCTCCGG
>CAJVYM010000171.1 GCA_913009415.1 uncultured bacterium | reverse complement strand
AATCAAGAGCGGTTACACTCGGCGCTTGGCTATGTCAGCCCGGTGGAGTTCGAGCAAGAGATCAAGTCGGCTCACAGACACTTAACGCTTTCGGCTCCATCGTGTCCAGCTTGAGGGGTGCACTCCAAACTACCGTGACCTGAAGGAGTATCTGAAATCGTAGTCCGTTCCGGCGAAAGTGGCATATGATCACGTTACACGAAGCAATCCGCACCAACGGATTCTGTAACGCCAGAAACGCGTAATGTGGGCGCGGACATTACCACATTGTCTGCTGGAATTGCGCATTCTCATCACGCGTCGCTTGGTGACTTCCAAGTGGCATGTCGCTATCCGCTGCACTCCCCACGGCATGCAAATCGATTGACTCTTTGGGGGTTCTAGGTTATTATCCTTTGGCCAGCGCAGATGATTGAAGACGACATGGCGATACAGATCAACTCACGGCAGGCAGCAGTATTCAAGAGGCACTTCGAATCGTCGACGTTCACGGAAGAGGAGCGCGGCTACAAATGGGCCGTGCATCTGCTTGTATCGGGACTCCTATCGGAGCGATTTATCGGGTCTGAGAGTTTCCCTGGCTTGTTGGCCAAGCTGATGACCGGGAAGCTCACCCCGCAAGATGTGGGTCTTGCTTCTAGCAAGGCTGATGCCGTCGAAGGCGGACTCCGGAACGTGGATGGTGGTCTGTACGGAGCGTTGTCAATGTTATATTGCTGTGACGGTTATACCCGCGCGAAAATCGGTGCTAAGAAGAAGCTCACCTCGCGCCGCAAGAAACGGTAACCCATGCAGGATTCCAGCTGCATACCTGTACTCTAACTCACGGGAACATCCGTTCCAGGTGCTGATACCGAGGGGTATTCACTGCGACGAGAGCCTCCTCTCCACTTGGCGGTGTCGTTGTGATACAATTCTGCTCGTTTCGCAGCGCGTTGCTGCTACCCCTTACCCCTAGTTATTCATCGATATGACAGCGAGCCTGCGTGGACACATCGATCGTGCCATTTGACGTTGCAGATGACCGCGGACGTATGCCATAATAGGCATTGATCTCTGGGACCGGATAAAGAAGGTGAGTAAAGTGAAGAAGATCGAGAGCTTTGGGGCGAGCTGCCCGATGGGATGCCCAACGTGCAGAACGCCGAACGACACCATCATGCAGGCAATCAACGCGCTAGGGCTGCAAGTACGTCTTGTTAACTCCAACGACATCGGCGAGGCACAAGAGCGCGGAGTGACACGACTGCCCGCTTTGGTGATAGATGGCAAGGTAAAAGCCCAAGGAAAGACCCTGAGCGTGGAAGAGATTAAAAACATTCTACGCGATACGGAAGATTCAGAAAATCAATCTATAGGAGGAGAAGAATGAAAAGAATCGTCGTAAGCCTTGCGCTGTTGGTCCTGTTGAGCGGGGTCGCCGTGTTCGCTGCGCCACAGATCGCGGTCGACAATGCTGTTTACCAGTTCGGTACCGTGCTCGAAGGGGTAGTCGTTACCCACACCTTCGTCCTCACCAACGCCGGTGACGAGACGCTCGCGATAACCCGAGCACATGCGAGCTGCGGATGCACAACGACAGATTTAGCCAAGAAGAGCCTCGCCCCGGGCGAGTCGGTGAACCTCGATGTCATGTTCGATAGCGTCGGCTACGGTGGGCGAACTGTGACCAAGATGATCTACGTCGAGTCCAACGATCCTGCAACCCCAAAACTCACGTTACAGCTAAAGGGGATCGTGAACAAGGCGCAACAGTACAACATCGCTTGTGGAGATCTGAACTACCTGTTCTACCTTCTAGTCGACCTGCGCGACCCTGATGTGTACGCCGCATCGCACATGCTCGGAGCGATCAACATTCCATACGCCAAGCTGAGCGACTGGACCGACCGCCTGCCGAAGGGCGTGTTGATCATTCTCTACGACCAAGACGGCAAACTGAGCGACAAAGCAGCGCAGATGCTCAACAAGAACGGCTTTCCAGAGGCAAAGAGCCTCCTCGGTGGGCTGAACGAATGGACTCGCACGTACAAGGATAAGTTTATCTTCACAACAGCAAACAACTAATAATCAGTAAGTTATCCGATAGAACCGTAAATCGAGCGCCGCATACCACGTGCGGCGCTTTCTCAATCCTCAGCCTCTAAGGTGGATACGCCAGCCCGGAAGGGGATGTCCAGTTAATTGTTAAACCTGACGTTCACATGGCCTCCATTGATCACGTATCTAATCCTACTCCTAAGCTACCTGCGCTGTCAACATTGGCGTGCATGAAATGCTGGACATTGCAGTATCTGTCGTTTGTTCATCTTGAGTATGCTCTACTGGCGCATCCTCAGCCTGCAGCCAGTCCGGTAGTTTCTCCCGCAACGCCTCCAGAGCCTTCTCATCCTTGCGTGTCGCT
>CAJVYM010000170.1 GCA_913009415.1 uncultured bacterium | reverse complement strand
ACACAGCGGCCGGTGTCCCCCTTTATTGTCCTTATGGCCTTGCTCAAACGATCCCCGCCATGCTGATTGCCCACCTCGCCATCGCCGGGCCGGTCGAAGCGGCAATTACCGGGGGTGTGATCGCCTTCCTGGGCAAATATCATTCCGACGTGTTCAGCCTGAACCCGTACGTAAAGGAGGGGAAATGAGGCGTTATAGAAAGGTCTGGTTCTCCTTGGCTATCTTAGTCGCCCTCTCTCCGTTGGGTCTCTTCGCTAGCGGAACGGCGTGGGGGGAGTGGGGAACAGACGAGATAAAAGGTCTGCTGGGCTATATCCCGCAAGGGTTTTCCCGGCTTGTCAATATAAATCACATCGCTTTCCTGCCTGACTACTCGCTTCCCGGTTTAGGGGAAAGTTTTGTCGGACAGGCGGCCGGCTACTATATCTCGGCCATTGTCGGTGTCGCCATTATTGTCATCTTCGTTCTCGGGATAGGAAGACTCATTGTCCGCAAGTAGCTTCCTGGATAAGAACCTGCGCGAAGGGACCTCCTGGATAGAACGCACCCTCGCCGCGGAGGTAATAGCAGAGCGAAAAGGGCTGCTGCAGGCCATCGATCCCAGGGTGAAACTGCTGAGCTTGCTCGCTTTCTTGCTCTTTTCGCTCCTCACCCACAACATCTGGATAATCGCTTCCGTGTACGGGTTCTCGCTTCTCCTCGCTGTGTCTTCGCGGATAAGCCTTACTGCATTCCTACGCCGAGTTTGGTTGTTCGTGCCTATCTTCACCGCTGCCATCGCTGTGCCCGCGTTGTTCCTCACCCCGGGAGATCCCTTGCTGAGCATTGGAGGACTCACGATTACGAGCCAGGGCGCTTGGGGGGCTATCTTTCTCATTTCGCGTGTAGCAACAGCCGTATCCATCTCCACCCTCCTTATTCTCACCACCAAGTGGTATAGGCTGCTCCTCGCCCTGAGAGCTTTGAAGGTTCCTTCTTTCATCATCCTTGTGCTCACCATGTGCTATCGCTATATCTTCGTACTCGTACGCCTGTTCAGGGATTTTCTCCTGGCGAGGAAATCGCGAGTCATTGCCAAAGTATCCTGGAAGGATAACCTGCGATTCTTGGCCAGAACGACTGGCATCATGTTGATCCGATCGTTGAAGCTAGCCGAGGAGGTCTATCTGGCCATGATCGCAAGGGGGTTCGACGAAGAGATAAGCTTACCAGCCAGACGACCATTGCGCAGCGTCGATTACGGTTGGATCGCCTTCACTTTTGTCATGATCGGGACGTTGGCATGGAAAGGATAATATTCAATCTCGAAGGCGTCAGTTACCGCTACGAGGGAGGTATCGTCGGCCTTGCTGATATAAGCCTCCAAGTGAGAGAGGGGAGCGCTATCGCTGTCTTGGGGCCTAATGGCTCCGGGAAATCTACCCTGCTCAAGATCCTCGACGGTCTGTACTACCCAACCCAAGGCAAGTTCTATGCTTTTGATGAACAGATTACTGAAAAGAAATTAACCGATAAATCTTTCAACAAATTCTTTAGAAAACATATAGGACTACTGTTTCAAGACGCCGACGCGCAGCTTTTCTCCCCCACCGTGGAAGATGAGATCGCCTTTGGTCCCCGCCAGCTCGGGCTGGCCGATGAAGTAATTAGAGCACGAGTCGATGAAGTCATTGCGCTTCTTGGGATCGAAGAGCTAAGAAACCGTTATCCGTACTCACTGAGCGGCGGGGAAAAGAGGAAAGTCGCCATCGGTTCGATCCTGTCATTGGACCCAGAGGTCTGCCTGCTAGACGAACCGACAGCAAATCTCGATCCCAAAACCGAGGACAAGCTCATAGACATGATCCTCTCACTACGAGAGCAAGGCAAGACCTTGATCATAGCCACTCAGAATCTGGTCTTCGCTGCGCACGTTGTGAAACATTTCTTGCTCATGGATCAGAACAAACATCTGGTGGCGTTCGAGGATAAGGAGGCAACGTTCGCCAAATTGGATCTCTTGGACAAGCTCGGCCTACTGCGCACGCACCGAGAGATGCATGAATTCATCAAATTCTACATAAGCTCGTAAGAAAAGCCTGCTTTTATCCCTTAAGCCCCAACGTCGATCTACCCCCTGCTGGTGCATCGAGAACGACATGCTAAGGATCTTGTACACTTATTCCCGCTTTCTCCGCCCGTGAACCCCAATGCACAAGCCGCTCATCGCTCACGGCTCTTGAAATACCTCTTCTGTAGTTTTGGTTTCTCCCTGTTCGTAGGCTTCGCGTGCCTCCTGAATCAGCGTTTCCAAGGTTAAGGCAATACTGCTCACTTAAGTATCTCAACCAGATACTTGATGCCGTTTTGTACAGATGACCGTGGCTGGCGTGAGCGAGTCGGCCACTTGAAGACCTTTCGTTTGACCGCGCGCGGGTTGCGCCGAAGTCTTTTCTCATGGCTCTATTCATGTTAGCTGTTGGCCATATGTATCAAGAGGCTCCCACTGCGGTCAGGAACCACGCTTGCGGGGTTAGCGCATTAGCATTACCGTCTAACCAACGATACCAGCCGAGATAGTTGGGT
>CAJVYM010000169.1 GCA_913009415.1 uncultured bacterium | reverse complement strand
TCGCGATCCTCCTCTTGCAGGAAGAATCCGCCCAACTCTCCAGTCTTATCAAAATCACCGACAACCACAGCTTCGACAGTGACCTTGTCTCCAACGAGCGGACTCGCATCACCGCTCCCTTGGATGTCGTGAATATTGGTGATCGTACCAGCGCACGTGCAAGTAACGCCGCTTTGTTGTTGTGGCACGAGCTGTGTCACCAGCAGCAACGCCAGTGCAACAGCCAAAGCGATAATCAATATCTTGTTCAATGCCCTCGCCCCCTGTCGGTAATAGATTACTACTACATAGCTCGATTGCACAAACTGGGCACGAAGAAATCGGAACTAGTGTACAGAAGCAGGCTACAGTGTCGGGTTTAGAACGGTCAGATGTAGCACGTTCTATTAGGTATTCTTATTTATTCTCAGCCCAATCTCGGCAAACAACTTCCGCCTGCTCCAGAACAAGCTCCGTAGCGCGAGCCTGCTTGTCCGGTGGATAACCGTACCGCCTGAGAATGCGTTTGACCATCACACGCATCTGGGCGCGGACGTTCTCTCTGACGGTCCAATCGATGGTCACGTTATTTCGCACCGTCTGAAGAAGCTCTTGAGCGATGATTCGAAGGGTTTCGTCTCCAAGAACCTTCACCGCGCTGTCGTTCACCTCCAGGGCATCGTAAAAGGCGACTTCATCTTCTGTCAGGCCAAGCTCTTCGCCGCGCGCATCAGCCTCCCGCATGTCCTTGGCCAGAGCGATTAACTCTTCGATCACCTGTGCGGTTTCGATAGCTCTGTTCTGGTACTTTTTCAACGCATTTTCAAGCATCTCCGCAAACGACCGAGCTTGGACAACGTTCTTTCGCCTGCGTCCTTTGATCTCGCCCTCCAGCAGCTTGCGGAGCATCTCAACGGCCAGATTACGCTGCGGCAAACCTCTAACTTCGGCCAGGAACTCATCTGACAGAATGGAGATGTCCGGTTTCTTGAGTCCCGCGGCAGCAAAGATGTCGATAACTTCACCTGATGCCACTGCCTTGGATACGATCTGGCGAATAGCGTGATCGATTTCTTCCGGACTGCGCCCATTCACCCCGGCACTCTTAGTCAACACCGACTTCACCGCTTGGAAAAAGGCCACATCGTCGCGAATTTCCAGGGCTTTCTCATGAGGTACAGCCAAAGCAAAGGCCTTAGACAGTTCCGACACTGCTCTGGTCAAACGATTCTTGCCGTCATCCTGGGCTAGCACGTGTTCCTGGGCCGCCGGCAGAATCGCCAGGCGTTCTTTGGGATCGCCGGAAATCCAGGCCGACCGATCGAAGGCGTGGAAGATCCCGCAGCAGACCTCGTATTTCTCCAGCATGACAGCGACAGCTTCCTCCTGATTGACGGCCGTTCTGCCCTTGCCCCCACTCTCGGTGTATGTCGCAAGCGCGGACTTCAACTCGTGAGCAAGGCCCAGATAATCGACGATTAGGCCGCCCGGCTTGTCCTTAAACACCCGGTTCACGCGAGCGATGGCCTGCATCAGACCGTGCCCGCGCATGGGCTTATCTATGTACATCGTATGCAGGCAGGGGACATCGAAACCGGTCAGCCACATGTCCCTGACGATAGCTATCTTGAATGGGTCATCAGCGTCCTTGAAGCGCTTGGCAAGCTCCTCTCGGCGGGACTTGTTGCGGATGTGCTGTTGCCACTCCACAGGATCCGATGCCGATCCAGTCATCACCACCTTCATGCTCCCCTTGTCGTCGCCGCTGTGATGCCACTCTGGACGTAGTTCAGCGATGGCGTTGTGAAGCTCAACGCATATTCTACGGCTCATGCCGACAACCATGGCCTTGCCGTCCATCGCTTCGAGCCGGTGCTCGAAGTGATCAACCAGATCCTGGGCGATCAGTTGGATACGCTTCTCTGCACCAGCAAGGGCCTCAAGCTGTGCCCATTTACTTTTCAGCCGTTCCTTGTGCTCAACCTCTTCGCCTTCGGTAGCTTCCTCAAACTCCTCGTCCAGCTTTGGACGCTCACGTTCGTCGAGTTCCAACTTGGCGAGTCGGCTTTCATAGTAAATCGGGACTGTAGCCCCATCCTTCACCGCCCGCTCTATGTCGTAAACGCTGATGTAATCACCAAAAACAGCACGAGTGTTCTTGTCCGTAAGCTCGATGGGCGTGCCGGTAAAACCGATGAATGATGCATTCGGCAACGCCTCGCGCATGTGCCACGCAAAGCCATCGATGAAGTCATATTGGCTCCGGTGGGCCTCGTCGGCAATCACCACGACATTTCGCCGATCCGACAGTGGGGGATGCCCGTCTTCTCCCTCGGTTGGGAAGAATTTCTGCACTGTCGTGAATACAACGCCTCCCGATCGCGTGCGTAGCAATTCCCGCAGGTGTGCCCGACTCTCTGCCTGTTCGGGTTGCTGCCGGAGAAGTTCATGACAGCGCGCGAACGTCCCGAACAACTGGTCGTCCAGATCGTTACGGTCGGTGATAACGACGATCGTCGGGTTTTGCATCGCCGGGTGTAGGATTACTCTCCCGGCGTAGAACGCCATCGTCAGGCTCTCCCCCGATCCCTGAGTGTGCCACCCTACACCGACCCGCCGGTCCCCTGGTCTC
>CAJVYM010000168.1 GCA_913009415.1 uncultured bacterium | reverse complement strand
TGTTCATAAGCTGCGCGTTTTCGATCGAGGTTACCGCTTTAATAACAGGCACATCAGGGAGTCACCAGGGGGTTAGACCTGCGGCTTGCGGGGAGGTTGTGATTGTCGGTCCTCCAGCGGATGTCGTCGAGGGTTTCAGGTCGCTAGTCTGCGGACTGATCGCGCGTATCGATGAGGCACGCAACGAATGTGGAATCCTCGCCGCCCTGCGCGACACATTACTACCTAAGCTTCTGAGCGGGGAAATCGCACTCCCCGCCGCCGAGGCCCTCGCCGAGGACGTATCGTGATGTCAACAGCCACCCTGACAAGTTTGGCAATGCTGAAGGTCCATGTGGATCAGGGGCGGGATTATCTCGATTATCTTCGTCCATTCATTCTCCAAATCCTATTTGATCACAGGCCATGCCCAGTCACTGATGTGGCCGTGTGCAGCCATATCCGAGATGATTTTGGGCTTGAAATTCCAGAACGCGCCGTACAAATTATTCTCAAGCGACTGTCCCGGCGGCAACCCCTGGAGCGAAAATATGGCGTCTATCGGATTACGGGCGAGATTCAAAACCCGGGGATTGTCGCACAGAAGGCCGAAGCGGATCGCCACATTCGGGCGGTAGTTAGTGGTCTTACAGAGTTCTCGAAAGATACCGCGAGACCGATTGCGTCCGACGATGATGCCGTGCAGGCCATCTGTTCCTTTCTCTCAAAGTTCAATATTCAATGTCTTCGAGCCTATTTGCGCGGCACTGCGATACCAACCATAGAAAAGCACGACGACGCACTGATCGTCCTGGTGAGCAAGTATGTGCTGTCGCTTCAGGAGACTAACCCAGAGCGCTTCGAGAGCTTTCTGGTGGTCGTCAAGGGACATATGCTAGCAAATGCCTTGCTCTGCCCCGATCTCCAAGACGCGCCAAAGACCTACAAGGGTGTGACGTTCTACTTAGATACGCCACTTCTCGTTCGGCAGTTGGGCCTTGAAGGAAAACCAAAGCAAGTGGCCGTCAACGGCCTAGTCGAGTTACTTCTCAATTTGGGTGCGACCGTTGCCACGTTTTCACACTCGCGTGATGAACTTAAGAACGTGATTACCGGAGTCGCGCAGCATATCGGATCCCGGAGCGGGCGTGGGGCCATGGCGATGGAAGCACACCAACGCGGAACGACCAAATCGGATTTGCTCGTCTTGGCGGGCCAGATCGATGATAAGCTTAAGAAGGCTCGGATCGACGTGCTCAGCACTCCACGGTATATAGCGGACTTTCAGATTGACGAAACGGCATTCGAGAAGGTACTCGGTGACGAAGTGTCGTACTTCAACATTCACGCCAAGGAATACGACATCAACTCTGTTCGCAGTATCTACGCACTCAGGGCGCACACGTCACCGACGACCATCGAGCGGTCAAAAGCTATTCTCGTCACAAGCAATGCCGGATTTTCTCGAGCGGCATTTCAGTTTGGGCAGAAGCACGAGGAGTCGCGCGAGGTGTCGAGCGTTATCACAGATTTTAGCCTGGCGAACTTGGCTTGGCTGAAAGCGCCTCTGGGCGCACCGACTATTCCAATGATCGAAGTGATAGCTTTCTCGTACGCAGCGCTCAAGCCATCGAAAGGGCTGCTGGACAAGTATCTGGGTGAAATCGACAAACTGGAAAAGCAAGGAACGATCAGCGAGCGAGACCATCAACTGCTGCGAAGCAGCGACTTGGCCCAGAAGGAGTTGATGAACCTGACCCTCGGCGAGGAGGATGCCTTCGCCGAAGAGACTGTCACCGAGACGCTTGCTCGTGTGACGAGCGAGATCAAGAAGGAAGAAAACGAGAAGTACCAGGCCGAACAGGCTGCGCATTGTAAGACGCAGGAAGAACTCGCGGTGGAACGCGCGTCAAAGAAGGACGTTCAGAAGCGTATATTCTGGCGATGCTCCCGGAGGGCGAAGCAGTTCTCATGGGCCGCCGCAGTTGTCGTTGGCCTTATGCTGGTCGGGAGCGCCGTGGCAGCAGACCTCGGTGTGACATCGCCGAATCCGGTCGTGGATTGGATACTCATGACTCTATTTGTGATGGCGACTGTTGTTGGAGTCGTGGGATTCTCCATGCGGCAGATCCGTGAAAAGCTTGAGAAATGGCTCTTGACCCGGATGATTCGGCGCGAAGCCGCTTCCACTGATCTGGACCTCGAGGAGGTGAAAGGATCTACGTTGACGAAGCCCAAGTTGAGATCGTGACCGTGGATTACTTCCGCGAGCTGGGATACGAGTACATCCGTGATCCGTTGATCGCGACGGATAGCAAGTCACCGGAACGGACCGACTTCGGCAAGGTCATCGTCTACGAAGCCCCCGATGGCGAGCTGCACGTGAAGGATACGGAGAAGTTCATTGGGAGGGTTGCCTGATGAGCGACATGAACCTGACCCAGGCGGAAGCCGACGCGCTATTCGTTATGGAAAAGCACCGCGTCAACGAGAATCGAAGTGATTTCCCGATGGGCGGACAGTCGCTCGTATTGCCGCTTCAGTCGGCCAATCGGCGCGAGCAATTCCTGCTCGACTTGAGCCGTAGCCGCATCGACCTACTCAAGGTCAAGATGCAGAACCGCGGGCGGCAAGTCGTCGTACTGGTGCGCCTCGATATGGGAGGTGCTCCCCATCGCAAC
>CAJVYM010000167.1 GCA_913009415.1 uncultured bacterium | reverse complement strand
AAGACGTCGTTGCCCTAATGTCAGCTGATCACTCACCTCTATTAGTTTGGAAAACTCGTTAGCTCGCATCGTACCCTCCTTTTCTCACTACCGATATTGTACGACAACAGCTAGCGTTAATAAAGCCTCCCTTGAACGTCAACACATCGCTCGAAGCGAGAAGTGCCTTCAGTTCACCAATATCCATTACGCGTCTGTCTACCATCATCAGAATCATGCCTCCTATCTGCCTCTGTGCGTTGCACGCAGACAGGCGATGTGACCCACGCGCGCGTGATGCCAGTGTCATCTCATGCTCACCTCGCACGAGATTCACCGTCTCCCTTCATGCTCATCTTGTGTGAGACAACTCTGCGGCTTGACTGCTTGAGTGTACGCGTGTAGACGGGCCTTATTTCTTGTAGGAGAAGGGTGTGTCGGATGATTGGAGTTGATCTTTTCTCCGGGGCAGGTGGCCTATCATTGGGGGCTGTCAAGGCGGGCATCAGGGTCGTTCTGGCTGTTGAGATGGACCGGTGGGCTGCCAGCGCATACCGAGAGAACTTCCCCGGCACACGTATTGTTGAGTGAGATGTAGGCTCACTATCAAGCATTCCCATTCAGTCTGACGGAGATGAGAAAATTCTTTTCGGTGGACCACCGTGTCGTGGCTTCTCGACGTCGAACCAACGGACACGATCCCTGTCCAATCCGGTTAATGGTCTCTACCGCCACCTTCTTCGCCTTGCACGATCGTGGTTGCCAGACTGGGTAGTGCTGGAAAATGTGGGAGGGATCCTCGCAACAGCTGGAGGTGAGGTAGTTAAGGACATCACAAGGATGCTCAGGGACATTGGCTATGAGACCCGCATAGAGGTCCTGAACTCGCGTGATTTTGGGGTACCGCAAGATCGAACCCGCGTGTTCGTAGTTGCGAGACGAGGCAGCGAACAACCCCGCACTATCCCGCGCCAAGTGAGCGCGCCACCGACTGTCCACGAAGCAATCGGTGACCTACCACCACTGGAAAACGGTGCCCGGTTCTCGTGGTTACCGTACTCGGGTCCGGCGTGTTCGGAGTATGCGGAGACTTTGCGAACAAAGGAAGGCGGATGTGGAGGGCACTACGTGACGAAGAACTCTCAGAAGGTGATCGAGCGGTATCGCCATATCCATCCCGGCGGAAACTGGAGAAATATCCCTGCCGCCTTGATGTCGAATTACAAGGATCGCACTCGTTGCCACACCGGCATTTACAGGCGCCTTCGTGACGAAGAGGGGGCAAGCGTGATTGGCAACTATCGGAAGAACATGCTTATTCACCCAACTCAAGATCGAGGATTGTCAGTCCGGGAAGCCGCAAGGCTGCAGTCATTCCCTGACTGGTTCGAGTTTTCGGGGTCAATCGGGTTTCAGCAGCAGCAGGTTGGGAATGCCGTTCCTCCGCTCCTTGCGAACGCTGTGTTCTCGGGAATCTTGGAAGCGGAGACGAAGAGCATGAACGAGGGCGCTGGGGGAGAATGATGTGGGAGACACGCCAAATCGAGGACTTGACCAAGGACGCGCTACCACGTCTTCTTGGGGAAGATGAGGATAGAGCGCTCTTCACCAAGTACGAGCACACACGGGATCGAGTTGTCGTCGACATACTGCCTGAGATTAAAGGAAAGCTACCTGAACATACTGATCATGGCCCAGGACACGTCAAGCATGTACTTGATAATGTTGTCCGCTTGTTAGGGGAGGATTGCATAGGCCACGATCGACAAGGGAGCCTATCAGCTCTGGAGGCTTACTGTCTCCTCGAGTTTATTCTATACCATGATGTAGGCAACATATATGGGCGGGAGGGGCATCAATACCATGTTGGTGAAGCCTACGATTACGTTCATAGCAAGGCGGACTCTGATAGCCAAGAGAAGATGCTGGTGATGAGAGCGGCGGCAGCACACTGTGGCGAGGCTAGTGATGGGTCAACCGATACACTGAAAGACCTGCCGGAAACAGATCACTTGCTCGGTCGTCCGGTGCGGTTGCGGGATCTGGTGGCTATCCTTCGACTCGCGGATGAGCTAGCAGAGGGACCGCAAAGGACGTCGACATTCATGATGAACCACGGGTACCCTGTGGACTCTCTTATCTACCACAAATACGCGAAGGCCAGCAATATATGCATTGATCGCCAGTATGGTCGAATTGCGATCACATACCAAGTCGATGTTGAGACAAATGACGGATCCCTCACCGCTAATGCAAGAAAGGAGCTCGAGGAGCTCCTCTTATTCATCGATAAACGTGCCACAAAAGTATATGAAGAAATGCTGTATACAACTTATTATTCGCATTTCTTGGAACCATTTAAGGCTGTATCAATAACTGAAAAGTTTTGGATTAATGGCTCATGTACTGATTTAGGATTAGAGCCTGTCATACTTGAGGCTTACACTTTTCCTGGCCGCTCGGAAAGCCTTCTGTCCACAACTGATCCGACGTACAAGCCGGCGAGTGTGATCAAGAAGGTTCAAGAAGAGGTTCGCTCAGTCCATAGGAATGCGCTATGAGTGAAAGCGCCGGTAAAAACCGGCATGGAGGAGGTGGTGAAAGTCCACCACGTAGTAAGGCGTAGCGAGCCGCTACGGACCCGAGTCATGCGTCGGCTACCCGTAAGGGGGCGGCGAAGCGTT
>CAJVYM010000166.1 GCA_913009415.1 uncultured bacterium | reverse complement strand
ATTGGTATCCTACCGCAGTTAGCAACCAGGCTTGAGGGATGGCCGCGGTGGAATTTTGATTCGGCCAGCAATGTCCATCATCTATCGATGATCGTACACCATCAACAGCTAACATGAATAGAGCCTTCGAGAAAGCCTAAGAAGAATCACGTGCTCTTTTGCATCGATTACTCTGATTGCAGAGTTTAGCGGCTTGCCAGCCCCCCGGCGGTCTCTCCTCCGTCGATCACAAAGAATTGTCCGGTAATAAAGGCAGCCTCATTAGATGCAAGGAAGGCAAAGAGCGCTGCAACCTCCTCTGGACGCCCTACCCGTTTCAGGGGAATCTTGCTCTCAAAGGCATTCAGCATCTCTTCGGTATACTCAGCCTGCTGCATCGGTGTCAGGATGAAACCGGGGCAGATGGCGTTGACCCGTACATCAGGAGCAAGCTCCAATGCCATCGAGCGCGTCAGCTCGATAACCCCAGCCTTGGATGCATTGTAATCGGCGTAGAACGGGTACCCCATGAGCCCGTTGGTCGAGCCCATGTTGAGAATCACGCCACCGCTGTCTTTTATCATCCGCTGTGCAGCCTGTTGAGCTACGAAGAAGATCCCGTTTAGGTTGATATCAAGTACCCGCCGCCACTCCTCTGGCGTGGTATCCAGGAAGGAATGTCTGATGCTGATTCCGGCGTTGTTGATCAATACATCCAATCCACCGAGAAGCTCCTCCAATTGGTCAAATGCCCGCGTTATGAAGTTGGGATCGGAAACATCGGCTCTGATTGTTCCGTTGAGCGTGGGCAATCTCTTCTCTACGCGGGCTAGAGCTTCTTCGTCGCGGTCAAGCACGACCACACGTGCCCCCTCTTCCAGGAACCGCTTTGCTGTGGCTGCCCCGATACCGCCAGCACCGCCGGTGATCAGAACTCTCTTGTCTTTCAGTCCATCCATCTCTACCTCCTCACTTTGACCCTGCGGTCCCTTCACTGTCCAATTGAAATTTGCTCTGCGTGATTGTATGGCCCTTCGATGCGTACGCAATCGCGGACTTCGTTGAGAACTTTGGGCGGCAGCCTCATAATGGCTAACATTCGGTACGCGCTGCGGACATAGCAAGCTGCGCAATCTAAGGAGAGTGAGAATCATGGGAAGCATCCCTTCCACGTACATCCGAGCAGAACAACTGGCAGCCTTTGCCGATGCGTTCAACAGCAGTCCCAAGAACCGCCTCTCGATGAATGCGGTCACCAAGAACCCCGTGCACTCCGTAGCCCTGAACCGCACGGTGGTCGCCGGGACCGATCACACCTTCTCTCACAAGCTTCCGAGCAACAAGGCTACCGCTCAGGAACACAGCGGCCGGTGTTGGCTCTTCTCCGGGTTGAACGTGCTGCGCGCCAAGGCAATCAAGAATCTGAACATGAAGGAGTTTGAGCTGTCGCAAAGTTATCAGATGTTCTGGGATAAATTAGAGAAGTCAAACTACTTCCTGGAGAGCGTGATCTCCACCCTCGATGAGCCGATCGACGGTCGTCTGTTCATGTTTCTGCTTAAGGACCCGATTCAAGATGGCGGGCAATGGGACATGTTCATAAACCTTATTAAGAAGTATGGCGTCGTGCCAAAGGCAGTAATGCCCGAGACGGAGAGCAGCAGCAACTCGCGCGTGATGAACTTTCTCATCACCAAAAAACTGCGCGAGTACGCCGCCGAACTGCGCCGGCTGCACGCGCAGGGTAAAGGTATCGATGCGCTGCGTACGCGAAAGGGAGAAATGCTCAGTGTCATCTATCGCATGCTGTGCATCCACCTCGGCCAACCACCGCAGAGATTCTTCTGGCAGTGGCACGATAAGGACGAAGAATTCCATCGCGCCGGCGAGATCACTCCGCGGGAGTTCTTCGAGCGTTACGTAAACTACGACCTCGACTCCATTGCCTGCCTCATCAACTGCCCCACCGTGGACAAGCCATTCAACAAGCTGTACACGGTGGAGTACCTGGGAAACGTCGTCGACGGTGGGATCGTGCGCTACCTGAACGTGGAGATGTCCGTGTTCAAGCAAGCGGCGGTAGAGATGATCAAGGCCAAGAAACCCATCTGGTTCGGCTGCGACGTCGGCAAGATGATGGAGCGCGACCTGGGAATACTCGACATGGAGGTGTACGACTACGGGCTCGTCTACGACACCGAGTTCAAATCGGACAAGGCAGAGCGCGTGAACTACGGGCAGAGCGTGATGACGCACGCGATGGTCCTAACCGGGGTCGATCTCGATGAATCCGGAGCTCCGCGCAAGTGGCGGGTAGAGAACAGTTGGGGGGACAAGCTGGGCGATAAGGGATTCTTCGTCATGAGCGACCGCTGGTTCGACGAATTCATGTACGAAGTGGCGATAGAGAAGCGATTCCTTGATCCTAAATTGCTGACAGTTCTGGATACAGAGCCGATCAAACTTCACCCGTGGGATCCGATGGGATCACTGGCGATTGCGGCGTAGTGGTAATCAACAACCGATATACGATAAACCCAGATAATGCGCCAGCAACCTACCGGAGATTGAAAAACTAGCTAGGGGTCCTCCTTTCCGCTACACATATGGAAAACCAAAACGCACCAAAAAGGTGCAGAAAGGAGGCACCCGCAATGGTGATAGAGCAAAGAAAGAAAGTTGTCCAGAAGAATGAGGTAGCGGTCAAGGTTAGTGGCAAGAATCTCACCACTGTGGGAGGAATGGGA
>CAJVYM010000165.1 GCA_913009415.1 uncultured bacterium | reverse complement strand
CGTTGACAGCTTTCATTGGATGACACATAAAAATGGAGGGAGACAGGGCAATGAAGGTGACCAAATCACCTATCATGGCAAACCCAAGGCCATGCTGATTAAGATTCGTGAGGAGGAGTTCGACATGAAGGAATCCAAGCGAAGCAAAGGCATCCTGAGCAAGAACCATCCCTTTTTCAAACTCATCGGAAAAGGGATAGATGATGCCCATGTAATGGTCAAGTAAAAACGGACACCCCGTTAAGCCACCTTGGCTAATGTTTCGTATTCAACCGGACTCACATAGCCAAGATAGGAATGTAAGCGCCGGCTGTTGTAGAACATCTCGATGTAGTTGATCACCTCCTGCCTGGCAGTTTCCCGCGTCTGATAGCGACAATGGTTTGTGCGCTCACTCTTCAGGCTCCGGAAGAACCGCTCGATCACCGCATTGTCCCAACAGTCCCCCTTGCGACTCATGCTCGGGATGATGCCATGATCGTTCAGGAGATCCTGGTACGCATGGCAGGCATACTGGCTGCCCCGATCCGAATGATGGATCAACCCTCGGCCTGGCTTGCGACGCCCGATCGCCATCACGAGGGCATCACGCACCAAATCAACCTTCATGCGCTTGGCCAGGGACCAGCCCACCACGCGACGGGAGAACAGATCAATAATGACCGCCAGATACAGCCAGCCTTCATCGGTCCACACGTAGGTGATGTCCCCACCCCAGACGGTATTGGGGACATCAATATCAAACTGGCGATTCAGCAGGTTCGGCGCGACAGGATAGGGGTGGTTACTGTCTGTCGTCACGCGGAAGCGCTTTGTCGGCTTGACGGCAACCTGGGCCTTCTTCATTAGCGTGCCCGCCTGATAGCGCCCCACGTTCTCGCCAGCAGCCCGCAAGGCTTTCGACATCCGACGGCTCCCGTAGGTGGCATCGTTAGCCGTGTGGATGGCCCGGACCGTCACGAGCAATCGCTGCCACCGGGCATCGCGAGGCTGGTGCCGTCGCTGCATCCATGCATAGAATCCACTACAGCTGACTTCCAGAACCTTGCACAAGACTGTCACGGGGTAATACGCCTTCTCCACCTGAATGAACCGATACCTCAGCTCCCTTCTCTGGCGAAGAAGGCCGTCGCTTTTTTTAGGATTTCTCGTTCCATCCGCAGCCGCGTGTTTTCCACACGCAGCCGGTGCACCTCATCGTGTTCCAGACTCAGGTTCCCTGTTCCCGGGAAGGCCGCCTCAGCCCCCTCACGGGCCTCCTGCACCCAGCGCCCCAGCATGTTGGCATTGACGTCCAGACTCCGGGCCGCCTCGGCGATCTTCGCGCCCCCATGCTCGATCAGCCGGACCGCCTCTCGTTTAAACTCCGTGGTGTACTTCTTTCTCGTCTGCTTTGTCATGTCTCACCTCGCTTCGAGTATTATCCCTCTTTTCGAGGTGTCCAGTTCCATTAGACCACTTCAATCTGTGCGCTTGGTGAGGTGGCGATCGGGAAGTGGGTATACTCCTTCGGCTGAGTGGCAGCGGAGACACTCTTTCTCGTTCTTCACGGCTTGGTGGGTCTTGGTGAGTTGTTCGGTGATGCTTAAAAGCGGTCTCTTTCCTCCGGCGCGCCCTCCGGTACCTTGACTAGAACAGCCTCATAGTTGGCCCTCTTGCCTCGCTTCGCGCGTTGCTCCAAGTAGTCTTCCGTCATCAGCGCAGAAATCTTCTCTGCAACAGCGGTCGCAATCAGTTGATTGACGGACACGTGCTCCCGCTTGGCCAAGGATTTGGCCGTCTCATGGAGCGAATCGGGTAAACGCAAGCTTAGTGTGCTCATGTTTTTACTCCCAATAGTCTGAGGAACTCTCCAGGTGGTATCGCTCGAATTCCGAAGCGTTCGACCCCGGAGAAATCCTTTAGGTTGAACGTCACAATGTACTTACACCGCCCGGCGACGGCCGCTTCAAGAACCATGTCGTCATTCACATCGTGCAAGTACGGTCTCCACAAGAAGTGAACCTTCCTTCTCTCCGACACGGTGCAGAAATAGTCCAGGAACTTCCCGATCTCTCGCGTAGAGTACCGGAGTCTATGCGCAGGGTTCATCAATGACTTCTCTTATTCCACCACAAGCGGCACAGATACAGCCGTTACAAATCGGTCTTCACCAACGAGACCAAGCAGCCGAAACGATGTTCCCTGTCGTGAGCGCAAACCCGAGACCAGAACGTTGGTATCAATGACGATCCGTCGATGCGCCTAACCGGCTTGACTCAGCGGGCAAAGCTCACTTGCCCCTTATTGCTTACGATGACCGTTGGAGCAATCTGTTCGCTTGGTGAGGTGGCGATCTGGGAGTGGATATGCGCCCCCGGCTGAGTGGCAGCTGATACACTCCTTCTCGTTTTTCACAGTTTGATGGGTTTTGTTGGCAGGGATCATTGGATTATTTTCGAGAGGACTGGGGAGTAACGCGACCCCCGTCACGACCGCGACCGCGGCACCCAGGAACAGAAGATCGGCCTTTTTAACTTTCAATGCTAATATGACTCTGTCTTGATTGTGTTAGGGGCTGTTCAAAAAGTCTCCTACATGAAACTCATGAACTTGGTCTTGGCCTCGTCCATGAGGGCGGCGGTAATCTCGGGCTCGCCTTTGTCTTTCGCCATGCGCTCGATTTCGCGTTTTGCCATCGGACGAATGAAATCTGGAAGCCGGTTCAGTCGTTCCTCTGCTTCGGATGACCAGGTGATATCGCTCCCACTGGTTTTCGCATCGTCCATTACTTGAATTGTGACAGAAGAGAACTCATTCTTTCTCGCATATTCTTCAATGTCGCGTTGGACCATGGGGCGAATAGATCGGAAGAGCGTCGTGTAGGGAAAGAGTGTAGATCTCGGTGGTCGCCGTATCATTAAAAAAAAAAACAACACATCACAC
>CAJVYM010000164.1 GCA_913009415.1 uncultured bacterium | reverse complement strand
AACAAAGGAAGAAAAGCTCACGCAGAGGCGCAGAGAACGCAGAGGGGTGGAAAACCTCAGAACCAGGCGATCAGCGCCAGTTGTCGATGCCCCATCATCGTGTGCCTTCCATCCCCTTATCTCTGCGCCTCTGCGTGAGATTCCTTTTCCAGGGTGTGAACGGTTACAAATAATCCAATGACGGCCAGCATGAAGAAGACCCCATCCGGCTTGTCCGGATGGTGAATCAGACGGTGAGCTACAGAGAAGGGGTTGCACGATCTGTGAGAGGACGTCAGAATGGCGGAAGATGTACATGTGTACCCTCATGGCAAGGCCAACGATGACGATGGAGGTCCACAATGTCAGCGCAACCTCTCTACCGGCCCGATGTCGATGTTGCCTACCAGCTCCGTTACAGCTGGACCGGTTGGCCGACAGCCGGGTTATTCACAGAGCGTCCACTCGAGTTAGTGGACGAAATCCGGCAGCCTTGGGAGCAAGATGGCCTACGGCTGCTCGAAGCCGCATGGGAACCAGAGAGAATCCAGCTACTGTTCAGCACGACGCCAAAGGTATCGCCCGAGTTCTTGGCCGCTAGGGCAAAAGGGCGATTGGATTACGCCATGCGCGGCGCCCAACTTGGCTGTGATTTCCGCCGCAAGGTTTCCGTACATGCGATTGGCGAGAACACCACGCGGGACGTTGATCACTATCTGGCGATGCAAGTTTCCAATGCGCAGTTTGTCGACCCCCATTTCGCAGCTTTCCTGGAGCGGTTCTCGTTCGAAGATCCGAAAGTGGATCTCAACGAGCCGGTGACGTCGGCGCGGGGACGCTATTGGTATGTAAGCGTCCGGTAGAGGCATAGGCCTGATGCGGCACTCGACGGGTGCCAGGCCAGGGGACGGACAGCCACTGAGTCAGACCGTCGCCGGTACGACGAGTTCAGTTGCAGGCATCGCCTCCAATGAAGCGGCGATTGGATCATCCGGTGGCCATGGCGCAGCACGGCCGCTTGTTCTCGCAGCTGCCCTGGATGGGGAGAATGCAACCCGACGGGTTGCGATGACAATCGGAGACATCAGGCCAAGGCAAGAGCTTTGCGTCGGACTGCAATTCGCTGCGCGGCACGACGAGCTCGCTTCTTTTCGAAGATCCGTTTGTTCTCGTCAATGCGATCCTTGCGAACCAATTCGGGATGAGTGGCCGCCCAGCGATCCGGAAGCAGTTCGAGCAGATGTTCCGAACCGAGTGCCAGTTGTGCTGGATCGTTCTGTGCGGCATATGCCAGCTCCTTGAGAACATCTTCTAGATAGTCGTACACCATCAGGTGATTGCGCGCAGCGCTGCTGGCGATACTGACTAACTGCAAGCGGCCTTCGGCCGCCGCGGGATGTCCAAGAAACAACCAGTTCTTCCTTCCTATTGTCAGAGGGCGAATCTGTTGTTCCGCTCAGCGACTGATGCTCCGATCCGCTGCAGGTCAGCTTTCTGTTCGTCGGTCAGATCAAGTATCCGCTCGCGACGCTCGATATGCTCGGAAAATTCTCGCCTCTGACGTTCCTTTGCTCTTCTTCGGCGACGCCGTCTCTTTTCGTCTTCCACCAGATGTTCATCGAGTGCCTGGTCCGCCTGCAACTGGGCCATGAGGACTTCTTGCTGCGCTTCGTCCGGCGTGTCCCCGAAGTCGAGCAATTGCTGATTTGGATCGTCGATGCGGCGCTCGGTGCGACGGCCCCAAAGCAGCGTTGCTGCAAGCGATTGAAGAAAACGAAATAGTCGCCTCTCATGACGTCTTGCTCGAGTGAATGCGTGACGATGGCATGCAAGCCATTGAATTGCTTCCGCTTATGCGGAGCTCCGCATAAGCGGAATTATGCGGTGACGGTATTTATGCGGAGTTCACGAGGTTCAGCAAGGATTGATTGCAGCTGGGAGGCCGAAATCGCAACGGATTGATGACGTCAGACTCCGCATAATTGTATGGTACTTCTTGACGCCGCCATGCCGGCGGCGAAAGGAGGTGACCATGCATAACGTCGATCTGAAAGCCGTGTTGACTGGTGTCAAGCCGGGCGGCTGCGTCCAGCCATATCTTGAGGGCTTTGCCGCTGAGTTGACCTCCGCGGGGTATGCCCTTCTTCCCATCCGCGATTATCTCAGATCGGCCGCACATCTGGGGCGCTGGATGGATTCCCACAACCTGGAGATCAACCAGCTCAAAGAACGAGTAATCGCCAAGTTCGCTCGACACGATTGTGAATGTCCATTCGCAAAGATGCGTGGGCGACGCCCTTCCCGACGCTACGTGGCACGGACCCGGCGGTTCGCCGAGTACCTCGGCCGCTTGGCAGTCGTGCCACCGCTAGCGTTGTCGCTTTCCAAAGTCGTGCCACCACCTTTGGTTGGGTTCCACGCTTGGATGACCCAGTACCGTGGAATCAAATCGCGGACGGTCAAAGGCTACGAGAAACTTATCGAGGAGATGCTCCCATCGCTCGGCTGCAATCCTGACGTGTACGATGCAGCTCATGTGCGCAAAGCTCTGGCCCGCAAGGTTAACCAATTGAGCCGCAGCTACGCCAAGAGTTATGTCAGCGCACTCCGAGCGTTCCTGCGATTTCTTGCTGCTCAGGGGCGGTGCCGACCCCACCTGGATCGGGCTGTTCTGGCGGTGCCGGAGTGGAAGCTGTCCGCGTTGCCACGTTACCTCGAAAAGGATGCAATCGAGCGAATCATCACCTCTTGCGATCTGAGTAAGCCCCTTGGCGTGCGTGATCGTGCCATCCTCCTCTTGCTGGTCCGGCTCGGTCTTCGCGCTGGCGACATCACGGCTATGCGGCTCGATGATATCGACTGGAACGCCGGAACAGTACGAGTTCTTGGTAAGGGGAGATCGGAAGAGCACACGTCTGAACTCCAGTCACACTGATATATCTCGTATGCCGTCTTCTGCTTGAAAAAAAAAAATAATAAACACTAAACTTCTCAATTAATCAACTCTATTCTCTATCCACCTTCTTTTTACAATATATTCA
>CAJVYM010000163.1 GCA_913009415.1 uncultured bacterium | reverse complement strand
TCCGGTTCGACGAGGGGGGAGTAGGGCACAGAGCAAGGCATGCGACTAATGAGCCACAACGGGGAAACCCTGTAACTGATGTATGCCGAAGCCTAAACCCTGTCACCTGCTCCTCTACTCTACCGAGAGGATGCTCTTGCCCCTTTCATTGCCTGCCACGGATCCGGTGTCAGAAGCCAACAGCTCAACGTTGCACACAAGGTGCAGCGCTACACAGGATGCCCGTGCTTTCGTAGCGCGGTAACTTGTCTGCCGCGTTGGGCCCGAAGTGTGGAAGAGCTGCTAGTGAGCAGCCCTCATCCCGTCAGCTATCAGCTTACCGCATCGGTCTCCTCACCAGAGTTAGGGGATTGGAGCGCTTCCGCGACGAGACGCAACAACGCCTCGACCTCTTGCTGCTCCAGGAGCGTGCGGCGTGCGCGCGCTGGACAGCCAGCGTGGCGCAGGTATTTCGTCAGGTGACCGCGAAAGCGATTGCAGGCGGCACGTTCGGTATGTGGGCGGGGGCGCTTGCGCTGCGCATTCTCCCGCAGCATTTCTCCGTACAGCCCGCGCAGGTGCCGCGTCATCACATCCACCCAGTCGTGGGATTGCGGGGGGCGATACTCTTTGCCAGCGAGTGCTGCGGTGATTGCGGCGAAGATCCACGGGTTTCCGATTGCCGCTCTTCCCACCATCACCCCGTCAACACCGGTCTCCTTCAGCATGAACGATGCGCTCGCTGCGCTGGTGATGCCGCCGTTTCCGATGACGGGGATCGATAGCTCGTCCTTGATCCTGCTCAGTGCGTCAAGATCGGCTGGTCCGCCGTGTCGGGCAGATGCTAGGCGTGCGTGCAGGAAGAGGGCGCTTGCTCCCGCCTCTTCTACTGCGTGTGCCACCTCGGAGATGTTTGCGTTATCTGGAGAAAGGCCGGTCCTCGTCTTCACTGTGACCGGGAGGGAGACCGCCTGGACAACGGCGCGGACGATGTCGTGCAAACGGGTTGGATCACGCATCAGTGCGACACCGGCTCCCTTGCGGACGATCTTGGGAACAGGGCAGCCGGCATTGATGTCGATTAAATCGAAGCGGCCGAGTTCTTCCGTCCGACGCGCTGCGCGCGCCATCACTTCGGGATCGGAGCCGTAGATGTGTGCCGCGATCGGCCGCTCGTTGTCTCTTGTGTGGAGCATGTTCAGGGTACGCGTGATGTTTCGCACGATCCCCTCCGAGGAGACAAGCTCGGTAAATACGAGGCCACAGCCACGCCGCAGGCAAATCGTGCGAAAGGTGGAGTCGGTATACCCCGCCATCGGGGCCAGGACGATGGGTATGGCAAGCTCAAGCGATCCGATCCGCAGCGGTCCAGCAGCGCTGGCAGAGCCTTCCGCCCGATGGTTGCTGCTATGACTGGGACAGGCTGCCACTTGTCTTCGCGAAGAGACTGAAGAAGCTATCGAGATCGACGTTTCCACCGCTCAGTATTACTCCGATGCGCTCGCCCTTTCCGCCGATCTTCCCGCTAAGGAGAGGAGCGACGGCGACGGCGCTCGATGGCTCGATGATCAGCTTCATCCGCTCCCACACGAAGCGCATCGCCTGGAGTATCTCCTCTTCCGAGACAAGGACAATCGAATCGACCAGCTGCTGCATGATCTCGAAGTTGAGCTTGCCGAGCGGTGTGCGTAGACCATCGGCGATGGTTCGTGGCACAAAGTCGAGGACCCTCTCCCCAGCGGCGAGTGACCTATAGGCGTCATCGGCACCTGCCGGCTCGCAGCCGATCACTCGCGCATTATCGAGCAGGTGGGAAGCGGCGATCGCTGTTCCGGCGATCAGTCCCCCTCCACCAACCGGTGCCAGGATGACATCGAACGGTCCACTCTGTTCGATCAGTTCGACAGCAGCCGTCGCTTGCCCGGCGATGACGTGCAGGTCATCGTGTGAATCGATGAACACAGCCGACGTCTGCTCGATCGTCTCCCGTGTCTTTTCTTCTCTCGCTGCTTGCGTCGGCTCGCAGGAAACGACCAGCGCACCGTATCCTGCAACTGCGGCCCTCTTTACCTCCGGAGCATCCTCGGGCATGATGACAAACGCACGCTCGTCCAGCATCTTTGCTGCCAGGGCCAATGCCTGACCATGGTTTCCGCTCGAGTGCGTAATTATTCCTTTTTTCCTCGCTTCTTCTGAGATAGCGCTCAAGGCGTTGTACGCCCCGCGAAACTTGAATGATCCGGAGAGTTGTAGGTTCTCTGCCTTGAACGTCACACTGCTCTTGGCGATTTGGTCAAGAGATGAGGAGGTGAAGGTCGGCGTCACGTGAGCGACACCTCCCAATCGATCTTTGGCGGCAGTAATTTCTTTCCATAACCTGTCTTTCATGATCGCTCCATAAACACGTTCTCACGGTAGTGCAGCAGCTCCCCGATCGATTCATGGATGTCACTTAAAGCGCGGTGTTTCGATGTCTTGCTGTTTCCAATCCCAGCTAGCGCCTCGGGATACCAACGCCCGACGAGCTCCTTTATCGTACTCACATCGACATTGCGGTAGCTCAGGAGGGCGTTCAGGTGCGGCATGTAGCGGATGACGAATCTACGATCGAAGCAGATCGAGTTTCCGCACAGCGGGCAGGAGCGTGGTGGACAGTACTGCGATGCGAACGATACCAGCTCGCTCTCCACCTGCTCAAGCGACACGGAGGATCGCCTTACCTCATCGATTAGGCCCGATGCGCGGTGCTGCTTCTTGCACCAGCTATCCAGCTTCTCCAGCACTTGATCAGGCTGATGAACAACCAGTTCCGGTCCCTCGGCGATGACATTCAGGTTCTTGTCCGTGATGATCATCGCTACTTCGAGAATTGCCTTTGTTTCGACATCGATCCCGCTTGTCTCAAGGTCGAGCCATACCAAGTTGTTTGGATCTTTCTTCACTCGTGATCAGTCCCCTTTCTGTGCTCACGAGGATACCACGTCCGGTCCTCACTTCCAAGCGAATTCTCCTCACCCTCGTTTCTTACGGTTCCTTGTCGTTTCGCCTGCCTGTGCCGGCGAGGCAGACAGGAGTGAGTAGCTTGGATTCAACCGGTAAGTGCAACTTTGGGAATTGGTCAAAGAGGGGAGCTGCGGTAGTATTACCAGCGCCGCCCAGACCAGTAAATCAAAGGAGCACCGATGAAGAGATACACGCAGCTCACCGA
>CAJVYM010000162.1 GCA_913009415.1 uncultured bacterium | reverse complement strand
CTGGTATCGTTGGTTAGACGGTAATGCTAATGCGCTAACCCCGCAAGCGTGGTTCCTGACCGCAGTGGGAGCCTCTTGATACATATGGCCAACAGCTAACATGAATAGAGCCTAAACTGAAGGAGCGATGTCAGCACGTGCCATCTGCGTTGCACCTCTTGCTTTTGCCGGGTATGTTCAGCAAGCGAAGGGACACGAGCCCGTGCGAAGAGCCTCTCTTCATCTTCCTGTAGTGATCGTTCAATCGAGGTATACTCCTTGGCGCAGGTGGGGCAGAGGAGTAGGTGAGCAGACAATCGATCCTCTTCCGCTTGATTGAGCTCTCCGGCCAGGGAAGCGATGAACGTCTCCGCGCTGTAGGAGCATTTATCACCTATTGGGGTGGTCTCATAGGCGAAAGTTGCAAAGAGCATACGCTCGAAGCTATCTCCGTTCTTAGTCTTGTCCAACGCTCATCACCTCCACTACATGCTCCATCGATTCCCCGAAGAGGGCTTCCCACTGATTTGCACATTCCACTCGCAGCTTGCGCAGCAACCGTTGATAGGCGGAGTAGTCTCTCGGGTTCACACCAAAGGCAAGGGCGGCTTCGCGCCACGTCAACCCCAAGCCGATGATGTCGCGCAAGCGAAGTGCAAAGAGATCCACTTCTCGCCCTTCATCCTTTCCCGGAGAGACGCTCGTATTGCTGAACCAATAGATGATAGCGATCCTGAGGGTTCTCCGTACGGCAACTGTCCCTGTGTCAGCGAGTGTGGCCGCCGCTCTCAAGAGAATGAACGCCATGCGTTCCATCGGCGGAGAATCGATCACCAAAGGGAGGATCTCCCGATCAATCTCGATCAGATCGAGTGGGGCACCACGTAGGATGCGCTCCCAGAACACGAGCCGCATCTCTCGACACTGACCCTGCAAGTTCGTACTCATACGTCCGCTCTCCCAAGCGAGAGTGATGTCAAGAACTCGTCTGTTGACATCTCCAAAGGCGGATAACACTTGGTCACCGCGGCATCAGCATGCGGGGCCACCTGCCCCACGTAGAGCAATCCTTCCATGTAATCGCTGCGCATGAATAGTGCAACAAGATCGGCGATCTTCTTGCACTTATTCCTGCCCGTGCTACAGGCCTGCATTATGTACTTCTCAAAGAAATACGCTTAGCTGAGATAGATGAGCATATACTTCTTGGAATTGGCCAGGGGGCAGCGCGCAAGGATTAGCTCTCGAACCCTTCCTTCGAAATGAAACTTGAGAAGAGCGACGTACCTGAGCTGCGTTTCAATCTTCTTTGCTGAAGATAGCCCCAAGAGCATCTCCGCTTCGCTCTTGCGTGGCAAGAGCCCCAAGTGTTGTGCATCGGTGATGAGGATCTTCTTGATCGTCCCCGAGAGGTAGGCAACAAATGGCCTATTAATCCGCCCCGCCCCCGCCGCAAGCATGTAGCGACGCACAAGTCCACCAAGGATGGCAATCCAAACATCCGAAAGCGTGTTCTCAAACAGCTCTAACTCTCGTGAGGAGAGGTTCCTCAGGAGCTCAGGGGAGAAGTAACGGGAGACAATGCCAAGGCGCCACAGGTAAAGGACGATGGTTCGCTTGATTGCAGTGCCGTATTCATCTTCAAATCGCTGCGCAAGCGCCTCCGTCCAGCCTCTGCGTGCAATCAGTTCTAACAATCCATCTGCACTCGTTATTGCGCCCTCCATGTGCCTGGAAGATGACTTTAATCTATCGAATAGTCTAATGTCAAGCAGATCCTCTCTCAATCACCTAGCCGTGCAGAACGCTTGCCAACTAGTCTTTCATCATCAGGATCTATCGAGTGGAGACTCCTTCCAGAGATCCCGCGGGTAGGTCCCCTTTTCTATGAGCGCTCTTACCTGTTCCTGTACTCTTGGCCGATCCTCGCGGTACGTGACCCCGAACCATTGCTCCTGCGTGGGAAGGACTTTAATGCGTGCGCGTCTCTCCGTGATCAACTCGCCGATTACCTCCGGCAGTAGGTATTCATCCTTATTCGGATCGCTCATCGTATCTAGGAAACGCCGAAAACGCGGCTCAAGCTCGGAGAGCAGGCTCTTTGTAACCCCCCACATATTCATCGACACGGGGCTATTGGATGACACGCTGACCCAGTTCTCGCCATCTTCTGTGAAGCGCGGTGTGCCCTTAAATAGTTCAATCCGTTTACGCTCGTGTATCTCGACGAGGCACTCATCATCACCGACAATGCACACGCCGCGTGCCACGTGCCCGTGCTCGGTGAGCGTATTTCCAAGGTGGTAGGAGACCATGCAGTAGTTGTAGAGATCGTCTTTATCGCTCGCATGCAGCAGGTAGTCATGCAGCAGGCTGTATGCCCCGCGCCCGTAGAAGTCATCGGCGTTGATCACCGCAAATGGGCCATCGATGACCTCGCGGCAGGAGAAGATCGCGTGCGCCGTCCCCCATGGCTTGTTCCTGCCTTCGGGGATTGAATATCCGCTTGGAAGATCATCGAGTCGCTGCACGACGTACGACACGTCGCAGCGGTCGCGCAGCTTTTCTCCGATGTGAGCGGAGAACTGCTTGCGTATCTCGTCTCTCACGATGAAGACGACGCTCGTGAAGCCTGCACGTAGCGCGTCGTAGATCGAGTAGTCGATGATGATCTCTCCGTTTGGGCCGATCGGATCGATCTGTTTCAGGCCCCCGTAGCGGCTTCCGATCCCTGCGGCCATAACGACAAGTGTTGGTTTGATCACATCATCCTCCTTAGGCAAGTTTCGGCTCTTTTTTTGTTTAGAGTGAGCAACGAACTCTTGCGCACAAATGATACAACAGCGTCCTCGCGTCCGCTCGCTAACACAGTATCAGCTTTCAGCTTACAGCATCAACCTTAGGAGTTTTGTCTCATCACACATCACTCATTACCGTCTCTTTTTCCTTAGCGCCCTTCGCGTTTTTTGCGAGAGTCTCTTTGTATCCCATCGTCAAACGTCGGAGGCGAGCCTCCGACGCTACGTAAAAATGCCATGCAAAGGCGCTTTGGTAGCGTCGCAGCTCGTCTGCGACGTTCTCGAGAAGATCATCCTCTCGCCCGCTCGGTAGAGTAGAGGAGCAGGTGACAGGGTTTAGGCTTCGGCATACATCAGTTACAGGGTTTCCCCGTTGTGGCTCATTAGTCGCATGCCTTGCTCTGTGCCCTACTCCCCCCTCGTCGAACCGGACGT
>CAJVYM010000161.1 GCA_913009415.1 uncultured bacterium | reverse complement strand
CAAGCAGACGACGGCATACGATATATATCAGTGTGACTGGAGTTCAGACGTGTGCTCTTCCGATCTGAGTTGCTCGCCAAAGTATGCCACTGCGTCAGTGGAGCGTGCGGTCAGCTCTCCGAGAACGGCGATACTGGTGTAGAATCGTTCCAGATTCAGCAGCTGTTCTTGGATCAGGGCGCTAAGCTCGTGCCGTTGTTGGCCGTCATCCAGCAGGCTTTCCACTACCTGGAGATGCCGGTGCTGTAAGTCAGCTGCGGTCTGGCGATATACCGGCTCGTTGCCAGTAGCAGCGGCCAACGCTCCGGTGATGAGTTGATCCGTTACCCCGGCCATCGCTGAGACGACAACCACGAGTTCCTGTTGTTTGTGTTGTTCAGCGACGATATCGGTAACACCAGCGATGCAATCGGCATCGCCGACGGATGTACCCCCGAATTTGTGTACGATCATGATTCCTCCTGTTTTTATTGTTACAGCGCTGCTAGAGCTTGATCCAGGTCGGCAATGAGGTCCGCGGCGTTCTCAATCCCCAGAGCCAACCGAACCAGGTTGTCAGAGAGTCCTGCTTGCCGACGTTCTTGTGGATCGATGGAGAAGAGAAGAGCCTGTTGCTGAACGACGCTCTCCACACCTCCCAATGTGGGACCGATGTAGGGCAGGCACAGTCGATCGATAAACAGGCTGGTTTTTTTCTCATCGCCATCGATCTCGAAGCTGACCACACCGCCGAATCCACTCATCTGGCGGCGAGCGATCTCGTAGTCAGGATGAGAGGTCAAGCCAGGATAGTAAACGCGATGTACAGCCGGGTGTCGTTCCAGGAACTGAGCAACTCGTTGCCCGGTTTCATTTTGCCGCTCGACGCGCAGTACCAAGGTCTTTAACCCGCGCAGCAACAGATAGGCATCATGGGGGCTGCCTACGCCACCCAGCACCCCGCGTGCTGCTTCGATCTTGGTCAGTATTTCGTCTGCACCGATAACCACTCCTGACAGCAGATCGTTATGTCCTCCCAGGTACTTGGTGCCACTGTGAATCACCAAGTCGGAACCGTATTTTAGCGGCTGTAGATTGATCGGGGTGGCAAAGGTGCTATCAATCACGGTAATGATGTCGTACCCAGTGGCAATCTCCGCCGTACGTGCCAGGTCCATCACCCGCAGGTAAGGGTTGGTCGGCGTCTCGGAAAAGATCACCCGTGTATTGGGCCGGATGGCCGCAGCCAGGGCATCCGGGTCATCGATCGGCACGAAGGTGGTGGTAATCCCCCACCGGGGTAGAAAGCGGTTGGCGAAGTCGTATGTGCGATGGTAGATGCCCGTTACCATCACCAAGTGATCGCCGTGGGACAACAGAGTCAAAAGCGTTGTGGTGATCGCGTTCATCCCGCTGGCGAAGAGGAGTGCTCGTTCTCCCCCTTCCAGAGCGGCGATCTTGCGTTCTGCCGACGTCTGCGTGGGATTGCTGTACCGACCGTACTCGTCGCGCCGCTGCGGATCGTTGGCCGCTTTTTTCTGCATGAACTCCAGGATCTCAGCGGTGTTGGTGAACGTGTAGGTGGAAGTTTGAACGATGGGAGTGGTCAGCGCTCCGTAAGGCTTTCGTTTTTCCTCACCGGCGTGGACCGCCTGCGTTGCGAGTTGATATGACATGTGCACTACCTCCCTTTGCTTAACATCAAAAACAATGACTACAGGAATTTCCTGTAGCCATCACTGCCGCTTAGCCCCTGATCCTATCAGGCTAAGCGGGCTAACACATCATCATGAACGAGGCACGACAACAGGCGCCAGAAAGGCTGCTTGTAAGTATATCCTTTCCTCTTTCCCATCGTTGCGCTACGATCATAGTGATAGCATTATACCGCACTGTTATCGGCAAATAAAGACGTAGAGTTGTCTCATGCAAGATGAGCATGAAGGGAGGCGGTGTTTCTCGTGCGAGATGAGCATGGGATGACACTGGCATGGCAAGCGTGTGGGTCACATCATAGGAGGCTGTCAACGCCGGTGACAAATTCCCCAATTTCGCCGGAATGAAACTCCCCGCCTTTTTCTCACATTGTAATGTCACTTTCAATCTTCCCTCCTGGAAAGGTGTGTGTTGTCTTCTACTACCTCTACTGTCATGAGCCCTGCCTTCCTCTTCTCCTTCAATCGGTAACTCTCTCCTTTGATGTTCACCGTCGTCGAATGATGCAACAGCCGATCGAGAATCGCTGCCGCCATCACTTGATCGGGAAAGATGTCCCCCCAGTCACCATAGGACTTGTTGCTCGTCAGGATGATCGATCCTTTCTCGTAGCGCTGACTCACCAAGCGGAAGAACTGCCGCGCTCCCCACGCCTGCAATGGAAGGTACCCCATCTCATCCACAATCAGCACCTTCGGCTTCAGGTAGTGCTTCAGCTTCCCCGTAAGCTGCCCTTCTCCATCTGCCTTGGCCAATCCCTCCATCATCTCCTGCACTGTGGAGAAGTACACACTGTACCCCGCCATGATCGCCTCCATCCCCAGCGCAATCGCCAGGTGCGTCTTCCCTACCCCCGGCGGTCCCAGCAACATCACGTTCTCCCGCTCTGCCACAAACCGCAGACCGCTCAATCGGTTGATCACCTTCCGGTCAATCGACGGCTGAAACGTAAAAAGAATCCCCGCCCTTCCGGACGGGGCTTTTCAAAGCAAAGGCAACTGCTCCGGATGCTTCACCCTTTCCTTATGAAAACGAATGTATTTCTTGATCACTTCCGCTGTCACTTTGTCCCCCACCGTCCGAGCAAAGTATCCATCCTCCCAGAACTCCCCGCCCCATAACTGCTTCTTCACCCTCGGAAATTCCTTCCGTATCTCCCTCGCACTCACTGCCTTCAGAGTTCCTACTACCTTCGCTATCGAATACTTCGGCGGAAAACTGATGAAAATGTGTACGTGGTCTTCTGCAACCTCCATCTCCTCAATCTCAAACCCATGGTGTTGAGCCACCTCTTCAAATAATTGGGTCTTTCGCAGGATGGCTGATGAGGGAAAGGTTGCGACACGGGAGTCCTTGGGGTATTAAGAGATTGAAAGACACCGTCAAGGAGGTACCCATGTCAGCAACCGTTTCCCTAGCGTGACTTTCCTAGTTACGTTTTTGAGTTGTCCACGAAACCCGTAGCAATCACGGTTTTCGTCCACTGCCGCCCTATGACCTAAGAATCCCGATAGTCCTTGAGGCTCAGCAACCGGTAGAG
>CAJVYM010000160.1 GCA_913009415.1 uncultured bacterium | reverse complement strand
GCTTTAGTGCGTAAATCTGGTATCGTTCTTGTTCGGTGAGCTGCGTGTATCTCTTCATCGGTGCTCCTTTGATTTACTGGTCTGGGCGGCGCTGGTAATACTACCGCAGCTCCCCTCTTTGACCAATTCCCAAAGTTGCACTTACCGGTTGAATCCAAGATTGGATATGGCCGCCCAGCATCCCCAGAATATCGTATCATCAAAGCAGTGATTCGGGCAAATTGACCGCTCATCCTGTCCCTCTCGCAAGGGATGAGGAGCAAAATGGAAATTTGTAGCGTGGCAGCTCGTCTGCCACGTTGAGCACGCAAGCCCACAAGTGCAACACAAACACGGTTTCTGATCGAACGTGACCCGTCACGCTCTTCGTGGTCCATTTTTGGTGTGAGGCGCGCTTTTTCGTTCCGCATTCCCCGTTTCCATTTCCGCTTTCATCTACGGCTCCTCGAACGGATCGGGGCTTGAGAAGTCAGGCACGTACTCGGCGCTGCTCTCCATCTCCTGGATCCATCCGTTGTCCAGCCCGAGGAGGTCCAACGCGTCGAGCACTTCATCGTACTCCTTCGGATACAGCGTCCGCCCGAGCAGCGGATGGTCCTTTACCGCCTCTGTCGGACGGTACTGCGACATGACCGAGAGGTGCACCTCCGGGGAGAGGTGCTCGGCGATGAAGCGGAGGCAGGCCACGCTGTTCTCGATCTGGCCGGGGAGAACGAGGTGGCGCACGATCAGGCCTGAGCGGATCAGGCCTTCATCGTCGAGCACGATTTGCGATCCTTTCTGGCGGTACATCTCCGCGATCGCCGCGGTGGCCACTTTCGGATAATCCGGCGTTGCCGAGTAGCGCGCGGCGAGATCGCTGTCCATGTACTTCAAATCCGGCAGGTAGACATCAATCATATCGGCGAGAGAAACGATCGTCTCTACTTTGTCGTAGGTGTTGGTGTTCATCACGAAGGTCGGGTTAATGCCGTCTGATCGTATCGCCTCGATGATCGAGCGCATCTGCAGAATGACGTGTGATGGCGAGACGAAGCCGACGATCGATATTCCCGTCTCCAGAATCTCTTCAATCTGGGTCACGATCTCTGCTAGCTTCATCTCCCGGCCCAGAATCGGGCCCCTGTTCCTGCTTATCTGTGCGTTTTGGCAGTAGATGCAGTGCATGTTACAGCGGGTGAAGAAGACGTTACACATGCCGCGTGTGCCGCTGAGCACCGGTTCTTCCCCCTTATGGACGCAGATCGAGCCGATATGAAAACCCACGCCGCTCCCGCAGAATCCGCTGTTTTCCAGCCTGCGATCGGCGTGACATGCGCGTGGGCAGATCGCGCAGTCGGTAAGCTCGGTGATGGAGACGTTCTTCTTCACCCGTTGACCTCAATTGCCACATGGATGTGCCGCTGCGAGATCCTGTGCCCGTTGTAGGGCGAGGGCGTTGTACAACGGCCATGTTGCCATTGCAACCTCATCAGATCCCTTGGCGAGAGCAATCTTCATCTCGCCACAAAACAGGCCCCAATTCTTTGCTGGCCGGGCGATGTAATCGGCGATGTCAACATAGTTCTCGATGAACGCGGGATGGATCTTGATCGCACTGTCGAGAGCGGCTCGTGCCTTGTCCTTGTCCCCTCCCATGAACGCTGGTACTTGGGCCAGGAATGACCCGAGGGCTCGCCCGGGGCCGCCCCCAAGATAACTAGGATCAAGCTCTAGCGCGCGTTCAAACGATGCCTGCACGTCCTTCATCCCCCCTAAAATTGCGGTTAGCATGTGGAAATTGAGGTAGCGGCCGAGGTTGTTCCCATACCAGAATATCGCCTTCATATCGCTTGCCGAACGCAACGCCGCGCGGAAGCTCTCCTTCTCCGTTTCAACGAATATCGGATCGAGACGCAGACTGGCAAGGGCGTAATCCTTCCCTTTGCCATATGCCTCCTCCTGCTCGTCGCGATTGGTGAGATAGGCCATACCAAGCTCGAAGTACCCCTGCGCCAGGCGGTTGAGGACGTGGGAGCGGGTCTGCAGCTCATCGGTCAGAACGGAGGGAAGTGCCTCCTCGTAGAGAGAGAGTGCTTTACGCAGTTGCGCTTCGTAAGTGGAGAATGAGAAGCTTCCGCTCCAGCGGTCGAACGAGGCATCCGCCCTGCCGATCAGATCGGACGTCTGTGCAAGCACTGGAACGCTCAGCAGAATGACACACGCAGCAATTATCACTAGTTTTCTCGGGATTCCTTTTCGTTTCGCCTGCCTGTGCCGGCCAGGCAGACAGGAGTTGGTAGTGACTTCTAATTTCGATTCGCCCAAGACGGATGTCAAAGAGAATCTACCGCCGAGTAGAGAGGAGGCGCTGAAACAGTCTTGCACCTCTGTGAGAGTCTGGGCGCTTGACTCTTTCTTTTCAGTTACCCATTTGAAATGACAAAGAACTCTTCTTGGCACCTTATCCCTCCCCGGTGTGCTATCTATACGGTGTTTTTCGGGCGCTGTCAAGCCGCGAGGTAGGTGGCCGATTTGCAAAACGCGGCGAGATATGGCAGGGTGGGTGGATATGAAGCAGCAAAAGGGGGAACAATGGTTACATGGCGTAGATTGCGATTGATGGGGATTGTAGGTCTGTTGTTGGTAGTTGTACTGCTGAGTGGGTGCTACTTCAACATTTTCCAGACCGCACGCACAGTCGGCGCGGGGAAGGTGGCGATATCAATTGGCTCGGGAGTGGTGAGCATAACGGTAGGGCAAAACTCCTCGCTCATTTTCACACCACAGGCTCGGCTCACGATTGGTCTGTCAGATAGTGTTGATCTTGGGGTTCAGAGCGGGATCATGATCGGATCCTCGGGCTCGCCTGGATTCCTTGGGGCGATCGGCGATATCAAGCTGGCGCTCTTGCAGGATCCGAAAACGTTCTCAATCGCCCTTGGTCTTGGCGGGGGATACAGCCCCGGCCTTCTCGGATGGGGAGTGGAAGGATCGGTCTATGTTGATAGCAACATCGTTTTCCTTCCGATCTATCTCGTCTACCGTCCAATTCTTCCGCTTAGCGGGGGCACCCTGGGCGTGATGCATCAATTTGCTGGCGGTCTGCACCTTGACCTATCGGATAGCGCGCGCATACTGATCGAGGTCGACTTGTGGAACGGTGTTCTTGGGGGTGGAATCAGCCTGGACCTCAGATTCTAGCGGGACTTTCCTAGTTAGCGAAGGGTTAGAGACCATATTCGTGCGAGCAATCACGGTGACCCAGTGCCTTCAACCCCAGATCACATGCGGCTTCTAAGATGGCAATGCCTTTCTCAGCAGC
>CAJVYM010000159.1 GCA_913009415.1 uncultured bacterium | reverse complement strand
ACGTCCGGTTCGACGAGGGGGGAGTAGGGCACAGAGCAAGGCATGCGACTAATGAGCCACAACGGGGAAACCCTGTAACTGAAGTATGCCGAAGCCTAAACCCTGTCACCTGCTCCTCTACTCTACCGCCTTTGCGTGAGACACAAGCTTTTCCTCTCGCCAGCTCGCTGACCGCGCTTTTGAGGACCTGTGTAGCGTGTGCTCGGAATAGGGCGTCGGTTCAGTCGGAAAGAAGGCCGCGATAGAAGTCGAGGGCACGCTGCCCCCACGTCTCGCTGACGTGGTTCATCCCTTGCTTTACAAGCTGACGCGCACGCTCACGGCTGATGGACATGATCCTGCCGACATCGGATAAGTTGTACGGGAATCCGTCCTCTATCCCGTAGTGCAGCCGCAGGGCGAACGCCTGCCGCACCGGAATCTTATCGAGGACTTCCTTGAGCTCATCGTGGAAGAGAAGGCGGAGAGCCTCACGCTCGGGAGAGAGGGCGGACTCATCCTCGATGATGTCCTCCAGCACTTCCTCCCCTTCACCAGAGAGGACGCGATCGAGCGAGGTGATCTCGTTCACTTGCTTTTCAATCTGGCGCAGACGCTCGACCGACATGCCCAGTGCCTTGGTGATCTCTTCGTCGCTCGTGTTTCCGTCACGCCCAAGGGCACGCATCTGCTCCAACCGACGGACGGCGCGGAATAGGTAATCGGGAATGCGGATCATGCGCGAGTAGTCGGTAAGAGCAGTGAGGATCGCCCGCCTGATCCACCACGAGGCGTAGGTGCTCAACTTGAATCCGCGCTCCACATCGAAGCGATCGACCGCCTGGATCAGCCCAACATTCCCCTCCTGTATCAGATCAAGGAGTGGAAGACCAGCCTCGGTGTACTCCTTGGCGATCTTCACGACGAGGCGCAGATTGGCGGTGATCAAGCGCTCGCGCGTCCCATCGATGCCCTCGTCCATGGCGCGTGCCACCTCGCGCTCTTCCTCGAGTGAAAGGACAGGAAAGCGCGCGATCTCGCGAAAGTAGACGTTGAGAATGTCGAACGTATCGGATGGAACCGTTCCATTCGTAGTCGATTGTTTCTCTGTCGTTTCGCTCATATCGGCGGTCTCCTTAACTGCACAGGCAAACTTTACGCGACATGGTGGGTGATCTTCAAACCATATCCGGGAACGCGAGCGCACTAACGTCGATCACATCAAGTTCCGTGACCAGTGCGGGGACACCTAGAACTCCGCTCAGGCTGGGCGTGGTCCTTCCTTCATCACCGGAGACGAGCTCTTTGATGTACAGCCCTCCTTCCCCACGCAGAGTAAGCTCCACCTCTTGCGGGGAGATGATCGTCGCCTGCGCATCGATAAGGCGCCGAACGCGCACAAGGTCGGCACGACGATGCGACACACGATGCGGAGTGCGCTGATCGATCCGGCCGATCAGTGACGAGACGGCAGCGAGCAGCTTCTCCTCTTCGACCGGGACAGCAAGAGAGACGCGAGCGCGATATGTCTTTTCGGCGCGCGTCTCCTTGACGAGGGCGACCGTGTCGCGGGAGACGAAGTGCAAATCGCTCACCTCGACCTTCCCCTGTGCCGTCTTGTTCACCTGCCCTCTCAGCGCTACAAGTTCGAGACTCCTCACATGCGGCGAGGCGACCTCGATCACGAACGGGCGGCCGCTGCCGAGCATGCGCGCATCGATGTCCTCGCGCCCGGCTCCATGCAGGTACGCCTCATGCGTGCCCGCTGCGGCAAGAAACGGGGCAGCGATCAGCTCCTCCACTGATTCGGGATACTGCTTACCCGTAAAATTGCACGCTACGCAACCCACCCCTTTGCACTTACGGCAGGGCCAGCGGGTCTGCGGAATCCCGCGCACGAGCTTGCGGTACCTGCCGTAGGCGTACACAGAACGCACCTTCAGTGTGATCGTGTCGGAAGAAAGATCGATAACGTATGATAAGTGCGGGCGCTCAAAGTCGACCGTACCATGGCCAGCAAACGCCTCAAATGCCTTTCCCATCTCACGATTGAACGCGTGTTTGAGCGGCTCGTAGGTATCAGTGGGAAATCGCCGGAAGAACAACTTCTCCCCTTGAATCAGTCGCGGTGTTGGCCTTACACCGAACAGGTACGTACCAAACTCGATCGCATCACTCATTGCACTCGCTCGCTTGGCCAGTTTATCTATGCGCTCAAAGGTACCGCCGCAGACCCAGCACGATCCTGGCTTTCCAATCACGCCGCGCGCAGACAGAGCCGTCCGCAAGGTCTCACCACGCTCTGCATTAGCTAGGCCATGGCCAAGCTTGGCGAAAGCGCGCCCCAGGCACTCATCGCAAATCGGACCAGCTCGCAAAATCTTCTCCGCCATCGCCAGCGTATCTTCTGTTGTAGGCAGTGTTCCATCAATCATCCGTGTTTCCTTCTTCAAATAGTATTTGCGTAGAAAGCACTCACGCAATGAGGCATTTTACCTGATTGCATACCGTTCATCACTTGCGGGACAAATGCACTTGACTTCTTGTGCGTTTTATGCTATGAATAGAGCTACTCGATAATAGCAAACTCATGCGAAAGCTGGGGACGCAAAGCTACGGGCCTAAAGGGAGGAAACCATGGTCGCCGAGCCACCGAAGGTGATGTCCACGTGTGTGGCGTTGTATGCAGCATATGTTTTCATTCAGTTACTCGTTTTCTATGCCTTAGAAGATAAACACCCAACCTATTGTAGCGTATGTGATTTCAACCAAGCGGCTCTGGATGGGGCTCTTTGTCTGTTTCTCTCCGGGCGATTGTGTGCCTGCCTACAAGGGCAAACAGGAGAAGATCTGGGGGTAATGTCTAACGATCCATCTACATACGGGCTATCACTCCAGAGCCGCCAAGCACATGCCGTCCGCCTACGGTATGTATCTCACTGGTCGGGTAATCTCGATGTAAACATGAATAGCCACCTCCTTACCCAGTTGCGCCTGTAAACTCTACACCTCCTTGTGCCTCCACAGGCGTGCCTTCGCAGGCGAGCCCCATCGCCGGGACTCGCCTGCTTCTTTCTCCCTTGTGGGCCATTACTGCCCTGAGCGATCATTGTGAGTGGTTGGTGAAAGCTTGGAATGCGGAACAGGAAAGGGGAGAATTTCGCACCACGAAGGACACGAAGAGCACGAAGGGGAAAGGCATTTCTCGCGCAAAGAAGAGCAAAAAGAGGGTGAGAGCAGTTCTTGGCGATCTCTGGTGCGCCAGGCTAAGCCTGGCCGATCTAGTGGACTGGGAGGTGTCCACCATGTGAATAGCCTGTTTGACATGTAGCCACGCGAGCGTGGGCAGGAGTGATCTTGCTTGACGAAGCCT
>CAJVYM010000158.1 GCA_913009415.1 uncultured bacterium | reverse complement strand
GGTAGGAAGCGGAGAAGGTGAACTGCTCGAACATCGTCTGACCGCCGTAGGCGCGAACCGCGTACAGGCCGTGGTCGATATCTGCGAGCATCTGCTGAATCGTTTGATGCCCCGACTCGATGTTGGTGTTCGTCATGCGCACGATCGGCTCGTACTCGTACGAGATCGCGCGGGCGTTCCCCGTCGGCTCGGCACCCATCTTTTTCGCCGTCTCCCGCGAGTGCAGGACGCTGTGCAGGATGCCGTTCTTGATCAGGTACGTCTTCGCCCGCGGCGTCCCCTCGTCATCGAACGGGACATTCCCGCGCAGGCCGGGGATGAATCCATCATCGACGACGTTCAGGTCGTCGTTTCCGAAGCGCGCTCCGAGCTTCATCACCTTCTTCAGCTGCTCGTTCTTGAATAAGAAATCCGCCTCGCAGAAGTGACCGAACGCCTCGTGGATGAACACACCGGCGAGGCTGGGGTCGAGGATGACGGTGTACTTCCCGCCGCTGACCGACTTGGCCGACAGCAGATCGACCGCGCGTTTCGCCGCAGTGCGCGCGTCCTGCTCCCTGTTCAACACGAACTCGTATCCGGCGGCCTCGCCGAGCGACTCGAATCCCTGCTGGATGTTCTGTGAGCCGTCGCTCGCTACAGCCACCAACAGAAGGGTGATATCCGGTGCTTCCTGCACGATGAACGCCCCTTCGGAACTAGCGAACGTCACCTTACGGAACGAATCGGTGTAGCGCGTGTTCGTGGAGACAATCCGCTTGTCGTAGTCGAGAAGGATGCGGTTGTACCCCTCGACCAGCTTCTTCTTCTCCTCCAGGGGGACGGTGCGGAAGTCGTTCTTGAGATCGGCTTTGACGACCTGCTGTACGGGCTCGACAGCGGCCAGTTCGACCGGCTCATCGATGTTCTTCGCGACGAGCTGCGCCATGCGCGTCGCCTCCTTCACCTTCCCCGGCAGGTCGGATATGTCGTTGAACGCCGCGATCCCCCAGCCCCCGTCCTTCAGCGCACGAACGATACCTCCCTGTTCGTTGGAGCCCTCGATGTTCTCCAGCTTGTCCTTACGGAAGAGCACCTGACTGCGCGCCTCCTGTTCGATGCGAATCTCTGTGTAATCGGCGTCGCTTCCCGCGATCGCCTGCTTGATGATTTGTTCCACCCTGTTAACCTCCTTATGTCCATTGATCGAGCTTAACGTCACACTGTTACGTTTTCAAATCTAATAACATCTCTGCCAACCGGCTGCAATTCATATACGATCATCCTTCTCCTTTACTGATGATTTGTACTGGGAGTTGGACCTCGCTATGATAGCAGACAGGCCCAGGGATCTTACGAAATTAGAAAAGCTGAAAGCTGAATAAGATGAGCGGAGACACTTGAAATGAACCGTCGAATAATAGCCTTCTTAACCGGCCAAGCAATTAACGACGCCGGGGATACGTTCTCCCAGATTGCCGTATTCTGGACGGCGTTGTCCCTCACCGGATCGGCTATCTCGGTCGGTTCACTCGGCGGTGTGTGGACGTTCAGCATGGCCGTGATGAGCCTCATCTCCGGCACGATCGTCGACCGGTTCAACCGCAAGGGGATGCTGATTATTCTCGGTGGTCTACTCGGCGTGGTCAGCTTGACCATGTTTGCCCTAGCTACGACCGGCTCCCTGCAGATTTGGCACCTGTGGCTTTTTCTCATCGCGGAAGCGGTGTTTGGAATGCCATCTGCTTTGGCATATCGGACGCTCCTTCCGGACTTGATCGACAAGGAGAAGCTTCTGCGGGTGAACGGAGCAATGAGCTCGTGGGGGAAAGTGGACAACCTGGTGGAAGCGGCGCTCGCCGGGGTGATCCTCAAACTGTGGGGACCGGGGCCGATCTTCCTGATCAATGCAATAACGTACTTCCTCGGGGCGGTGAGCCCGTTCTTCATCTGGACACTAAAGACACGTTCCCGCAAGCCTTCCACCCGTTGGCGCCCCTTGGCCGACCTGCGATTCACAACACGATACTTGTTGAAAGAGCGACTGCTCCGACGCTACGCTTTATTGAATCTGTCAACAGGGATCGTGTTTGCCCCGCTCTTCTTCATGGCTCCGCTGGTGGCACGTGCTGTTGGGATGGGCTCTGAAGGGTACGGATTCCTCCAGAGCCTCATGCTCGGGGGACTCCTTGCCGGGAGCCTTCTTGCTGTCACGATCGGCGCCCATTGGCCCAAGGTTATCGTGTGGCTCGGCGGGGTGGCTTTGTACTCTCTTAGCTTCATCGTGCTCGGGTTCTGGCTCTCGCTACCGGTGGCACTAGCTGTCTTTCTCTTGTTCGGCTTGGGGTGGACCGGTGAGCGTGTGTACGTGCGAACTCTTGTTCAGCAGGTGCTCCCGAGCGCTCACCGCGGCCGGATCATGGGGATCACGAGCTTCCTCGGCGGCGTGTTGAAGCCGCTCTCCCTGAGCCTGGCGATGGTATTTGTCGATCGCGTGGGCCTGGGAACCGTCCTCGTGGCCGTGGGGGCACTGAACTTGGCGATGGTAGTGCTCACGGCGTGTCTCCTCCCGCTACGGGAAGAGGGGTGGACCCTCTCTACCCCCGAAACGTGACGATCGCCTGGAAGACGACTGTCTTCTGTTTACAGATGGGTAACGGAGACTCTTGACCGCAAGCGAAGGACCATGTACCAAGTCGCGTGGGTTAGAGATCTAAGGAAGCGAGTAGAAATAACCTCCCTAGGACATCGTTTGTGCCTACGTTCTGCCTGACGGGCAAAAGGGTAGGATCTTGCTCTGATATCGTCTATCGCTTCTTCTCTTGGGAGTGCCATGACGACATCATACCACACCCGCTCAAACTATGGAAGTTATTTCTGCTCGATTCCTAAGTGAAGCCGGCCACATAGTGCAGTTTGCTGTAGTGCGCAGTAACGTTGCACACAAGGTACAAGACTACATTTGCTTGTCTGCAGCGTCGGAGCTTGTCTCCGACGTTGAGAGATTTATCTCCGATCCTCATCGGGTTACGCTTTGCCCATATGATGCCGCGAGGAACCGAACAATTCATTGTAAGAGATGCTCCGCTTCGTCTCCGACCCCGCGCGTGCTCTTTGCGCAAGCGAGCGGTTGGAGATGACCGGCGAGGTACGGCTATAATGACTTCCTAATGGAGCCTGTTGCACAAACCTCTCCCCGGTGTATAATTAGGAGGAGACTAAGAATAGGGGAGGGGGAAACATGGCATATAACTTTCTTGAGTGTAATCGCGACCAGATGTATCTCATGCCAGTATCGCTGCGCGAATGGCTTCCGGAGGATCATCTCGCGTGGTTCATCATCGATGCGGTCAAGGAAATTGATCTCACCTCCTTTTACCGGAAGTATCGTAACGA
>CAJVYM010000157.1 GCA_913009415.1 uncultured bacterium | reverse complement strand
TGACCAAAGCGGTTCGCTCTCACTTGCGAGCGCTGCAAAGAAAGCCCGCCTTGATACGCTCCTTCTTCCTCTTAGCGACAACTCACTATGCCGGCTGATGTAAGAATAATTTTGCAACCATTAATATGAATCCAGAAATCAACTCAGAACTCCGGCATGGGATACCGCTGGGGACAACTGCATCTTCACCCACCACAGACGAGGTAATGCTTGCAGATAGGAGTAAGCGCCCTTTAGGGGTATCAATCCTATCTGTTATCAACGTAATTGGTTCCGTAATTGCGTTTCTAGCGGCCATTGGAGGAGGCAGCACTCTCGGCGATCCTGATGCTGCCGTGGCATACGGCGCAATCATGGCGATGTTCGGGGTTCTTTATTTAGCAGTGGCTATCGGGCTATGGAGATTGCACAATTGGGCTCGCATAGCAGCAGTTGTGCTTTACGGCCTTTCTGCGCTGATCGGTATGATTGAACTCTTACAGGGCGCAGCATCTGGATTCATGCAGATGCTGGTTGCAGGTAGTATCGCAGCGTACCTATGCAGATCTCGCGCACGTGAAGCGTTCAAGAAACCTATGTGATGATAATTGATGGTCATCAATAAAAGCACCAATATTGGAGGCATATAATGATAACATTGTCAATTGCGGTTGTTCTTGGCTTGATCCCTGCTGCTATTGCAGCGAACAAGGGGCGGAGTTTTGTCGGATGGTGGGTCTATGGGACCCTCGTGTTTATCGTGGCGCTCCCTCATGCTCTCCTCGCAAATAAAGTAAGCCTCGTATGAGAACCCGTAGTCTCTATGTTTTTCACAAATCATCCTTACGCCAAACGCAGACGTGAAATCTTCTTCCTCGCCTGCGTTTATTCTTTGGCTTGACTGCCAGGCTTATCGCCTCTTATACCGGCTGTGTTTTCTGTCCGCCAAATTCACCTCCAATCCCCCATCAGGTTGAATGCGGCCCAGTACCAGGGCTGGGTGCAGCCGCTGGTGTTCATCACTTCAAGCTCTGCTGCTCGTAACGCTTCTGCTTTGTCCATCCCTTCCTGCATGTGCTTGTAGAAGGAAACCATCAGTTGTGAGGTCGACCCGGAAGGGACACTCCACAGGCTGGAGAGAACGGATGACGCTCCCGCTGAGATGAACGCCCGCGTCAGGCCCACTACCTCATCACCTGCTGTCAGTTCCTTCAGTTGGTCGTCAGTCAGCTTCACTGGCGTGTCGTCATCGCCACCTCGCACGGCTTTGATCTGCCCTTTCATGTCTTCCAGTGAGGGGAGCAACGTCTCACACGCACTCAGCACCACCATGTCCGCATGTAGCGGTAGGCTAAACACCTCGTAGGCATGGAGCTTGCCATCGGTATTCTCCTCTGTTGGTGAAACAACAAGATACGAGAACATCGGGTTGTGCGGGTTGAACAGCCCATGCGTGGAGAGGAGGATCTCGCGCGCCGTTGCAGAATGACTCTGCACTACATCCTCTGTCGCCTGTTTGTCAACATATACTGCGGCAACCGGGAAGAGCTTAGCCACTGTCCGCACTTCGGTCTGCGCGGCGGGAAGACGTTTGATGCTTGGATCCCCTGAGTCGGGATCGGCAAGCCCGAGGAATGTCGACTGCTGATACGCATTCTCTTCTCTCTGTTGTGCGTACTTCAGCGTCGCCAGGCTGGGGGAATAGCTGATCGCATAGCGGACAATGAGAGGCGCGTTCTTGCTGTAATCCTGGCTTGTCCAGATCAGTGCCTGAAACGGTAGGTAGTAGAGCGGTCCAGAGGGGATGATGATCAGATGTGGAACATCCCCTTCTCCGGTTGTCTTTGGGAGGAAGTCCTCCACTGGACGGATCAGCCAGTCGTAGAGCTCGATCAGATTAAGAGGGTTGAATGGATGCTCGGGGCTACTTCCAAGCTGTTCACGGGTTTCAATGACCTTGTTCATTAGCTCTTGCCGCGAATGGTTGATGGTGGTCGGTCCATTTACCTTACCATCCCTGATTACCCACACATACGTCGCAGTATCGGTGACAAAGTACTCCAAGGCGGCGGTATCCGCGGGCAGCCCGGTGATGACATCCTGCACATCCTTGCTGATTGCGTCGGGATCGACCACCCCACTCTTAATTCCCTGTTCAGCGACGTTCTCAATTGTCCCAACAGGTTCCTTGGCGAGGAGGTCGAGGAACGTGCGTGCGCGGCCCCGCTCGGCGTACGGGAAGGCAGATGTTCCTTGGCCATGTTCGATGAGAAGTCTAATCAATCGCTCGTACACATCTTGCGTGCGCTCCTGCCACGCGGCCTTCAGGTCCTCTGACTTCATGTACCCGCGTAGCGACTCGATCACGCCGATCGCCTGCTTGTAGCTCTTTACCGCTGCGTCCCATTCCTGCTGCTTCTCATGGACAATCCCCATATTTTCATAGATTATCCAGCGTGAGGCAGGGTAGGAGTATTTCATTCCCGCGGCGGGCGGCACCTTGTCCAAAATGCTGATGGCGTCCTGATAGCTCTTAAGCGCGTCCTCGTACCGGCCAAGGTCCTTGTACACAACGCCGATGTTGTGGTCGACGTCCGCGACCGCCATTCCCATCTCGTGATGGACGAAAAAATCACGGGCGGTTCTCAGTGCGGCAAGTGCCTCCTCGTACCGGCGAAGATGGCCATAGACAACGCCAATCTCGGAGTTGATTGCAGCGACACTGAGTTCCATCTCGTGCTTAGCGAAGACGGTGCGAGCTGACTGATAGGCGGCGAGTGCCTCCTCGTAATTACCAAGATGGTCATAGACCAAGCCGATGAGCCGATCCTCACTAGCTGCGGAAAGCTCAATCCCGTGCTTGGCAAAGACGGCGCGGTCGGATTGAAACGCGACAGTCGCGGCGGCGTAGAGGCCAAGGTGCGTATAGACAATGCCGATGTTGGAGTTGATGACAGCAACATCTACCTCCATCTCGCGATTGGCGTAAACCGTCTGGGCTGACTGATATGCTTTGAGCGCGTCCTCGTACCGGCCAAGGTTGGCATAGACACTGCCAATGTCCTGGTCCATGCTCGCCACATCCACCTCCAGCTGGCGAGCGACGTAGACGGCCCGGGCTGATCGATATACTGCGAGTGCCTGCTCGTACTGACCGCGCTGCTCATATATCCAACCGGTATTTTCCAGCCAGTAGGCTTCGAGCATGGGGAATGCAATACTCTCACTAACATACAGCGACCGACACATCGAGTAAGCCTCACTAGCTGCCTGGTAGTCTTGGGCCCGCTGTGCTCCACGTCCTTTGTTGTAGGAGGCGACGATCTTCCCAACCGTATCCCGCCACCCCAGATCGACAAAACCTTGTGGCCAGAGCGAGTCAGGGTACCCAGGACAGATGTCAGATCGGAAGAGCGTCGTGTAGGGAAAGAGTGTAGATCTCGGTGGTCGCCGTATCATTAAACAAAAAAATAAACATCTCATATA
>CAJVYM010000156.1 GCA_913009415.1 uncultured bacterium | reverse complement strand
CGGCGACCACCGAGATCTACACTCTTTCCCTACACGACGCTGTTCCGATCTGAGACCAACTGCCGGGATCCTTGCCGCCGACATCGTTCCAGTGTCCCTTACTCGCGGCGAACATGATCGGCTCACCGCGATAGAAGACCGGCATCACCAAGACGACATCGTTCTGATGGGTCGCGCCCCCCATGTACGGGTCGTTCAGGATGACCACGTCTCCTTCATTGAGGCCATCCAATCCGAATTTGTTGAGGATCTCCTGAACGGCATCGCTGAGCACACCGATGAACGGGGGAATCCCATTGGCTTGGGCGATCATACGCGCGTTGGCATCAGTCACGGCGCAGCCGTAGTCGAGCACCTCATAGATGACCGAGCTCTTGCTCGTGCGTCCGAATGCGACAAACATCTGCTCGGCAGCGGAGATCAGCGCACGCTTGATCACCTCTACGGTAAACGGATCTATACTATGATGCTTGGTCGTCACTCTGACACCTCCGTGATCACCAGATTACCGAAACGATCGATCGTCAGCTCCTGCTGCGGATAGACGATTGTCGTGCATGCCGGCTCCTCAACCACTGCCGGTCCGTCGATCTCGATACCTGTTGGCAGGAGACCTCGTTCATAGACCACGCTCTGCACGCTGCCCACGTCCTCGAAGTCCACCAAACGCTCTCCTTTAAACGCCCGTTCTAGGCTACAGCCATCGTTTGATAGCGGGGCGAACGATGGTTTGTCTTCCTGCCCCCAACCAACGACATGGAAATTCACGATCTCCACCGGATCGTCCTGGCGGAATGAGTAGGCCTGTTCGTGCAGCTCGTGAAATTTCTCGAGCAGAAGGCCAAATTGGGTTGTATCTCTCAGCGCATCAGCGGGAACTGGAGTGCGCACCGTGTGCTCTTGCCCACGGTAACGCAGGTCGAGGAAGCGTTCCATCCATACTCGCTCCAATGGGAATTCCTCGTCGCGGAATTGCTGATACGCTTCGTCTTCCAATTCGGAGAAAGACGCTGAGATCTGCGGCATCTGCGACGAATCGCATGGCATCAAGCGTGTGCGGATGAAATCATGGCGCAGGTTAGTCATCAGCATTCCCCATGCGGAGAACTGCCCGGGAGCGCGCGGCACGATTACTTTGCGCATGTGCAGCTCCCTGGCGAGCGTTGCTCCATGCAGTGCACCGGCGCCGCCCGAGGCAATCAGAGCAAAATCGCGCGGGTCGTACCCGCGTTCTATGCTCACCCGCTCCAGCGCGGCCTGCATGTTGGCGTTGGCTAATCGCAAGATGCCAAGCGCTGCTTCCAGTATCGAGAGCCCAAACGGTTCAGCGATCTTGCGTACTGCTGCCTTCGCTTTTTCACCATTTAGCTTCATCTGTCCGCCAAAGAAGTAATTGGCGCTGAGCCGTCCGGTGAGGAGGTTTGCGTCAGTGACCGTGGGCTCTGTCCCGCCCAGATCATAGCAGGCCGGTCCAGGATCCGCGCCAGCGCTGCGCGGACCGACGTGCAACGCGCCCCCTTGATCGATCCAGGCGATCGATCCTCCGCCTGCTCCCACCTCCACTATGTCAAGAACGGCGATCTTTACCGGGTAACCCGCCCAGATGCTCGTCTTCTCCAGGTGATAGTCAGTGTTGATCTTCAGCCGCCCTTGATCGATCAGGCTCACCTTAGCAGTAGTCCCTCCCATATCGAACGAGATTACGTTCTTCTCGTCCGCCGCTTTGGCAACGACACTTGCCCCAATCACTCCGCCTACAGGCCCGGACTCCACAAGGTGAATTGGAACTCGCTCTGCATGGGGAAAGGTTGTCGTCCCGCCATTAGACTGCATGGCATACTTTGCCCCTGTGATTCCCAGCTTCGAGAGCTCGTCATCGAGCGTGGTCAAGTACAGCCTGGTCGATGGTTGGACGTAGGCGTTGAGTACGGTAGTGTTTGTCCGTTCGTACTCCCGCCATTCCTGCGTGACTTCATGAGAGACGGTAACAGAAACCTCCGGATAGAGCTTCTCGATGATCGCTCGTGTACGTTGCTCATGTGCATGATTGGCGTAGGCATGGATATAGCACACAGCGATAGCTTCGATTCCCGCCTTCTTGCACGCCTCCACAGCGAGGCGCACATCGTCCTCCTCAAGCGGTTGGAGTACCTTGCCTTGGTGATCGATGCGTTCCCGTACCTCAAACCTGAAGCGGCGAGGGACGAAAGGTTTCGGTTTCTTATAGAACAGATTGTACATATCGGTGCGATTTGCGCGTTGGATCTCTAGGACATCTCGGAATCCGCATGTGGTGATCAGCGCCGTCTTTGCTCCTGTTCGTTCGGTGAGGGCGTTGATTACAACGGTCGTGCCATGGACAAACTGGCGGATCTCGGTCGGATCGATTCCGCTCTTGCGAATGGTGCGCATTACACCACCAGCAAAATTACCCGGAGTAGTGAGGTCCTTCTCCAAGACGACGTCGCCCTTTGTTTCTTCTAAAGCAACGAGATCAGTGAACGTTCCGCCGATATCAATGGCTAGTCTTTGTGCCATTCTAAGTGTTCTCCCCCTTCCAAGAGCTTCATGGTCAGTACCCACAGGATTCTTGCAACAGTGTCGCCCAAATTCTGAACCGTGTGGGCTCGTGTCGAGAAAATGTGAAAGCTGTCACCGGAACTAAGAGTCTCTTCCTTGTCTTCTACCAGTAGGAGGATTTCTCCCTCCAGTACATAACCGAATTCCTCACCGGCGTGGGCCATGGGTAGAGGCTGATAGTGAGGTGGATATTCGGCGATCACTGCCTCCAGCACCCGATTAGGCGTCGAGTTGGACAAGAGATTGTAGACCACCTGTGAGTCGCCGATCTTTATTCTGTTGCGAGGTTTGTCCGCCCTCACAACCAGTGGACCATCGGAAGGCATGGCTGCAAAGAAATGCGTGAGCGGAACCTGCAATGCCTCGCAGATAGCACGAAGAGAAGTGATAGAGAGCGATGATAGCCCGCGTTCGACTTGAGAGAGGAAACCGATAGAAAGATTGCAGCGAGAAGACAGCTCCTCCAATGTCCAGCCTTTGCGTTGTCGCAGGGCGCGCAGGCTTCGCCCGATTTCATGGTCCATGATTTTAGTATAGTGAATTTTTTTCACTAGTCAAGAGCGGGAACAATCCACCGTGATACCTGAGTCACAGTATTGTGATTGGTTCGTCATTATTGATGGCTCTATTCATGTTAGATGTTGGTACTCATGGATCAAGAGCATCCTACCGCAGTTAGGAACCATGCTTGAGGGATAGCCGCGGTGGGATTTTGATTTGGCCAGCGATGCCCATTATCTATTGGTAATCGTACACCATCAACAGCTAACATGAATAGAGCCTTAATTGTTGGGCTCTTGCTTCCAAGACCGGGCTTGTGGTGGACAAAACTCGCAACATACCGAACTTGTGTTGCGTAAGTTCCTGAGTTACCTTTCGCAACAAGAGGAACCTTGTGTTGCATGAAGC
>CAJVYM010000155.1 GCA_913009415.1 uncultured bacterium | reverse complement strand
GCTTCGCGCCTTTACTAGAGGCTACTCCTATGCATCCGTGATCAGATCAGCCTCACGCAATCGTGTGGCGAGCACCAAGCTGACCACTAGCAGCCCAGTTAGAATGAGGAGCGACGTTGTCATCGATCCACTGGAGGGAGACTTGAGAGCGTCCATCCCGATGATGAAGGCGATTCCCGATACCTGCCCCGCAAGTAGGAGAAGGCCGTTTGATGTTCCCTCTGGCACCGGGTATGTGATCTCAGCCGCGTATTGAAAGCCGAGCGGGCCGGAGCTTAATAGGAATGTTCCGAGGACAAACGCCGAGGCGAGGAGCAACGTGTAACTGGTGGCGAAGGTAACTCCCAAGAGGCCGGGGATCGCGCCGGCAAGGGCGAGGATGATGAACGGTATGCGACGGTGCATCCGATCGGAGAGCGGCGGGATGACGATCGCCCCGACGATTCCTCCAAGGACCATCAGCCCACCAACAAGGCCAGCTTGGTCGATGGAGAAGCCGCGCGGACGAACGATCTCCTCGATCCAGGTCGTAACGGCATTAAATGCGCCCAAGCCGATGAAGAACAGGGCAAGGAGCATGATAAACTCGCGCTGATGGAACAGGCGCTTGAACCCATTGAGGACGAGTGATCGCTCTTCCGGACCGACCGGTGTCGGTGGACGCTCACGTACCAGCGCGAGGAACACAACGCCAATCAGCAGCGATACGACACCATAAATGAGAAGCATCGTGGGAATGCTCGCCCTGAGAACGAGAAACGGCGTCAGAGCAAGGCCGATGAAGATTCCAAGATAGATCGCGAGAGATCCCATCCCCGCCGCTGTCGCCCGCTCGCGCAGTGGAAACCACCGCCCGGCGATCTTGGTGATTGCGTTCAGGCCAAACGGCTGGCCAACAGCGATCCCGATCTGGGCGACGAGCACCCACGTGTAGTCTGCAGCCAGAAGGCCGCGCAGCAGGCCAAACACGCCGGTGAGCACAGCGCCGATCCCCACGCCGACGCGAATCCCGTAGGTATCGATCACCCACGATGCCGGGATTGAGGCAGCGATGAAAACGATCATAAAGATCATCGATAACAGCCCGATCGCCAGATCCGAGACCCCGTAGAACTTGGCAGCAGCGTTGGTGATCGGTGCAAACGAGATCCACAGCAACTGGTTTGCGGCGATCACTGCCATAAACACGATCAGTATGACGTAACGATAGGCGTACACCCGCACAGAACTATCCCCCATCAATGATCTCCTCGGAGTTAAACCGGCAACCAGGCGGAACGGAAGCACGCATCCGATTGCTATCCTCCAAGTTGATCGTATACAACGGACCGGTGCGCGTCAATTCACGTTACCTACCGCACCGATGCCGCCTCAATGCAGGTCAACAAACCGCGGGGTCGGGAAGAGCGCGTTGTACCCGCGGTAGCGTGAACGACCGCACGTGGGGGCACGTCTTCGCGCACCACAGCACCGGCCCCGATCTTCGCGCCTTCGCCGACGTGGATCGGCCCAAGCAAGACAGCATTTGCGCCGATCAGAGCGTTACGACCGATCGTCGGGTGGCGAACCGTGTGACGGTGCGATGTAGAACCGATCACCACCCCGGAGTAGATTAATACATCATCACCGATCCTCGCTGTTTCGCCGATGACCACTCCCATTCCATGATCGATCACCACACGCTTACCGATCACCGCCCCGGGGTGGATCTCCACCCCGGTTCGTCGCCGCGCGATGTGCGATAGCAACCGCGCGAAAAGCTTAGCGCGATGCACCCACAAGAAGTGGCTGATGCGATGGGCCCACAGGGCGTGCATCCCCGGGTAGCACAGCAACACCTCGAGTGGATTGCGTGCCGCCGGATCGCGCTCCAGGACCGCTGTTATGTCTTCACGAATCACGCTAAACATCGGGCACCTCCCACAAACTGGTGGAAAGATAACGCTCGCCCGTGTCTGGAAGGACGACGACGATCGTCTTGCCATCGTTCTCGCTTCGAGCCGCGAGCGCCAGTGCGCTCCACATTGCAGCCCCTGATGAGATGCCGGCGAAGATCCCCTCTTGCCTAGCTAAGCGGCGAGCACTCGTGCGCGCATCTTCATCGCTCACCGTGATCACAAGGTCGAGTAGATCGCGCTGCAGCACCGCCGGCACAAACCCGGCACCGATCCCTTGGATCCCGTGCTTCCCGGCCACGCCGGAAGTGAGAACGGGTGAGCTTGCAGGCTCGACACCGACGATCCTGATGTTCTCGTTGTGGGACTTGAGGAACCTGCCGACCCCGGTGATCGTTCCACCGGTCCCGATCCCGGCGACAAAGATGTCGATCTTGCCGCCAGTGTCGTCCCAAATCTCCCGCGCTGTGGTGCGTTCATGTACCTGCGGATTGACCGGATTATCGAACTGCCCCGGCATAAAGACACCGGACGTATCAGCGACGATCCGCTCGGCCTCGGCGATCGCCCCTTTCATCCCGAGATTCCCCGGTGTCAACACGAGCTGCGCGCCCAACGCCCTGAGGATCTTTCGCCGCTCGCTGCTCATCGTCTCGGGCATAGTGAGCGTGAGGTGATAACCGCGTACCGCGCAGACGAGCGCTAGGCCGATACCAGTGTTTCCCGACGTCGGTTCGACGATGGTGCTCCCCGGGCCAACAAACCCGCGCTCTTCGCCGTCTTCGATCATCGCCAGTGCAATCCGGTCCTTTACGCTCCCCATCGGGTTAGCAGATTCAAGCTTTGCAAGAACTTGAGTCCCGGAATCTCCGGCCAGTTTGTTTATCTGCACCATCGGCGTCTTACCAATTAAATCTAATACAGTATTCATAATAGACATGTTAACTCCTTACAAGAAGAGGAAATGTGGACCCGTACGGGCGCCGTGCGCCAGATAGGGAATGTTTAAGAAATAGGTTTAGGGATAGACTTGTTGTGTTAACAAGTACAGAGCGAATTGGAAGTGAACGGACAACAAACGCGACCACCTACTGCCGGTACAAATCGATACTCTGTTGTCATGACATTCACCTCCTGATATTTTTCTAATTTCACTTTACCACAGGAAGCGAGCTTTTTCAAGCTCAGAGTTGTCTCATACCTCACATTCCCCACCATTCACGGTTCCTCCCGGCACAATTTCTGATGGTGTGCAGTTTGTGGCTTGTGCTTTCTCAGCAGTGAGTGTTCGGTTAATCCCAACGCTCGCACATAATGCTGCTGCTCGGGGGTCAATGGAACAGTGAACTCCCACTCTCCGTGTAGCTCAACAACCAGCACCCCTTTGAACTTGGTTGTCATCATGAACGATGTCGGTGTCTGAGTAGGCTTCCTGTCCCAACCGGGTACGACTGAATCTGTCCGCTTCAGGTATTGACGCATCACGTGTTCCATCAGGTTCCACACCAACAGGGATGTCAACAGAATGAATCCCAGCACCTCAATGCGGTCCGGTCTCTTCAGGAAGATGTCGTTGACGATCAACGGATCCTTCAGGA
>CAJVYM010000154.1 GCA_913009415.1 uncultured bacterium | reverse complement strand
TGATTTTGGAGCTCAATATCTCCAGTTACCGTATGGAGCAAGCAAAAAGAAAGGAGGTGAAAGAAGAATGAAGAGATTCCTGACCTTAGAGCATCACTTCTGTAAAGGTCTTCTAAGAAGACATATACCTTCCTGTACAGAGGCACCTGACGCCTCGATCTACCCCTTGACAGAGGTTTGTGCTACTATCGGGAAACGGGAAAAATAATTGTCGTTCACCAGGAAGAATAATTGTCGCTCATCAGTGAGAGTGTGCTGCAGTACATCTACATGCAGTTATCCTTAGTAGATCAGGCATTTCACGGCATGAGGGGAATCGATCTTAAGGTAAGACCAATCTGCAATCAGCTTGAAGGACGTGCAGGAACCCTTTAGAGCACCCCCGGCAACCTCGCACATCGCAGTTGCGCTTAGTTGCTTGGGGGTACTCAACATCTTTTATAAAAGGTTAGGTTTCTTCTACTAGCGGAAGCTTCTGCGGCGAGAGCCGCGCCTCCCCAAGGAACGAGGAAGGCGAGATGAACTGGATTTTCTCTGCGGAAATTGCTGCTCCGGGTCAAACCCGACGCCATAGTCGAAGTCGGGAACACTACGACGTTCCAGCTTGGTTCCTATGGTCTTTTCGATTTCCCGGACCATCGTGCTATCTCCACGTACCGCAAAGGTGAATGCCTCACCAGAGTGTTCAGCTCTGCCGGTGCGCCCGATGCGGTGCGTGTAGGCATCGACCGTGTCTGGCATATCAAAATTGACGACGTGGGAGATCAGTGACACATCGATCCCTCGTGCCGCAATATCCGTTGCTACAAGCATGTCGATCTTTCCTTTGCGGAAGCCATTGATCGCCTGCTGGCGTTGGTTCTGGGTCATATTCCCCTGAAGCGCGCCCGCGCGGTACCCACGCTTTTTCATGAACGTGGCGAGATTTTGCGCCCGATGCTTAGTGCGCGTGAAAACAAGTACACGACCGGTCTTTGTGCGCTGCAACATCGCAACCAACAGCTCCTTGCGACGGTCTTGAGGCACGGGATAGAGGGCGTGAGAAACTGTCTTCGCCGGCGCGATCATTCCAATCTGCACCGTCTCCGGCCGATCAAGAATCCTATCAGCAAGTGTGAGGATGTCCTTGGGCATGGTCGCCGAGAAGAAGAGCGTCTGCCGCCTCTCCGGCACCTGACGGATTATCCTCTTAATATCCGGGAGGAATCCCATATCGCACATGCGGTCGGCCTCATCGAGGACAAGAACCTCCACATGCGACAGATCCAACGCACCCGCATCGACGTGATCGAGTAGGCGCCCTGGACAGGCAACAACGATCTCCACGCCGCGGCGCAGAGCCGCTAGTTGCGGCTTCTTGCTCACGCCGCCGTAGATCGTTACGCTGCGAATCTTGGTGTCGCGCCCGAGCTTGATAATCTCCTGATGTGTCTGTTCCGCCAACTCGCGGGTGGGGGCCACAATCAGGGCCCGCACTTTCCCGCGCGGCCCTTGAAGCAACCGCTGTAGAATCGGCAGCACGAAGGCGGCTGTCTTTCCCGTCCCAGTTTGGGCTATGCCCAGGATATCGCGTCCCTGAAGGACAATAGGGATGGCCTTTTCCTGGATCGGGGTGGGTGTACTGTAACCAACGGACTTTACTCCGGCGGCAATGCGCCGGTCTAACGAAAACTGTTCGAAATTCAAAAAAACACTCCTTGGCTCCGGGGAGCCAAGTCGCACCCTCAGCTCGGGTTGATTGCAATTGATGTTCTAGGTTGGTATGCGAATGAATTGCTATCGGAAACTAGGTGCAGTATACCCTCTCTGTCCGCGTTATACAAGCAACAGAGTTGTCTCATACAAGATGAGCATAGAGCTAGGGGCGACCAATTGGCCGTCCCCAGCAAGTGTGCTACATGCAGGAAGAACAGTCATTAAGCGGCTTTAGCTCGTGCGCACCAACTGCCCTGCCAGATACGCGCTGTATGCGGACATGTCGAAGTGGCCATGGCCGGAGAACCCGATCAGGATCACTTGTTTTTCGTCCTTACGCGCACATTCGCGGGCAAGCTCCATCGCCGCGTGCACGGCATGCGCGGTTTCGGGGGCAGGAATTATCCCCTCGGTGCGAGCAAATATGACCGCATCGCTGAACACATCCACCTGGTCGTATGCTCTTGGTTCGATCACGCCATCCTCAACCAAGCGCGTGATGATCGGAGCCATCCCGTGGTAGCGCAGACCACCGGCGTGGATTGGAGGCGGTACAAACTTGTGTCCCAACGTGTGCATACGCAGAAGCGGGGTCATTTCCGCCTCGTCGCCGAAGTCATAGCGCACCTCGCCTTTGGTGATCGTTGGGCAGGCGGTGGGCTCGGTGGCGACAAATTTCACCTTTCGCCCACGATTCTTTGCATCGTACAGAATTGGGAGCATCAATCCGCCGAAGTTTGATCCCCCTCCGACGCAGCCGACAACCACATCGGGGTATTCTCCCGCGATCTCCATCTGCGACAGCGACTCCTGCCCGATGACCGTCTGATGGAGCAGGACGTGGTTGAGCACGCTTCCAAGCGAGTACTTGGCTCCGGTCGTCATTGCCTCCTCGATCGCCTCAGAGATAGCCATCCCCAATGATCCCGGTGAATCAGGATTTTCTTTCAGGATCTCCCGCCCGGTATTCGTGCGCTCGGATGGAGAAGCGAGGATCTTACCCCCGTACAGTTCGATCATCGCCTTGCGGTACGGTTTCTGCTGATAGGAGATCTTGACCATGAACACGGTCAAATCGATCCCTAGAGCCTGGCAGGCAAACGCGAGAGCGCTGCCCCATTGCCCAGCCCCGGTCTCGGTGGTGAGGCGTTTAGTCCCTTCAACCTTGTTGTAGTAGGCTTGAGGAACGGCGGTGTTCGTCTTGTGTGACCCAGTGGGGCTCGCCCCTTCGTACTTGTAGTAGATGTGCGCTGGCGTGTCGAGGGCACGCTCCAGATGTGTCGCCCGGTAGAGCGGTGTCGGCCTCCACAACCGGTAGGTTTCCTGTACCGCGAGAGGGATATCGATGAACCGATCGGTAGACACCTCCTGCTCAACGCACGTCTTTGCAAACAGCGCTGTCAGCGCCTCTGGGGACAATGGTTCTCGTGTGCGTGGGTCGAGCGGAGGATCGAGTGGGCGGTCCAGGTCGGCCTGTACGTTATACCAACGAGTTGGAAGTTCCTGCTGATTCAAATTAAACATTCTCTGCATGGTGGCGTCTCCTTCTGTAGGTTTGAAGTGATTATTCTATTCGGACGAAAAGCGCGTTAGCGACGCCACCAGGGTTCAAAAGGAGGGACTAATAAGCAGTTATTACAGACAGTAGGCAGTTCGAGGTTAGCATCCCCAAACATACCCCCTAAGAGTGATTTTTGTAAACATGATGGTCCTACTTTACAGGACGAGCGAGCGATTGTCAACCATTAGAGTTGTCTCATACAAGATGAGCATGGAGCGGGGCGGTGAATCTCATGCGAGGAGAGCATGGGATGACACTGGCATCGCCAGCGCGTGGGTCACATCATAGGAGGCATGATTCTGATGATGGTAGACAGACGCGTAATG
>CAJVYM010000153.1 GCA_913009415.1 uncultured bacterium | reverse complement strand
GGGGGTGTAGTAAGTCCATCTTCGGTTACTACACCCCCCAAGCTACCCTAACAGTTTAGCGAGAGTGAACTCCTTATCTGTACGGAATTACAGTAACATGTCTCCACGTAATGGCGAAGGTCAGGTTAAAAAGAGAGGGGGTACCTCTTCCATCTCCGCGTTCACATGTCTCCACATTTATGTCCCGATCGCGCGCGTTTTGTGGTAGAATGACCTACCGTGAAGGGTAAACTTGATACGGGCGATGGAGAAGGATTCACTCTTGCAGAACAATATAGCGACGTTGATTGAACTTATTAGAGAACGTGGTCTTCCCAAACATGTGGCAATCATCATGGATGGAAACGGTCGCTGGGCAAGCAAGCGTGACCTCCCCCGCACCGCTGGCCACCAAGCCGGGGTTCAGACCGCCGAGCGCATCATCCGGTTCGCCGGCAGAGAGCTTGGTTTAAGACATCTTACTCTGTATGCCTTCTCCACAGAAAACTGGGCGCGACCGGCTACAGAGATTAATTTTATCATGGACCTTCTCGATAAGTTTATTACCGAGAAACTAGCAGAGTTTGAGAGAGAAGGCGTGCGCGTCATTGTGTCTGGTGATCCGACACCCCTGCCCAACAACCTGCAGCAAAGGGTCCGTGATGCCATCGAACAGACAGCAAAAAACTCTCGTCTTGTGTTGAATATCGCCCTTAACTACGGGGCGCGCCAGGAGATCGTTCGTGCCTGCCGCATGATCGCCGAGCGAGTTGCCTCAGGCGAGGTTGATTCAGCAAAGATCGATGAACAGACGATAGCGTCATCACTTTACACGGCGCAGATCCCCGACCCGGACCTCATCATCCGCACCAGCGGGGAGATGCGCCTATCGAACTTCTTGCTGTGGCAGGCGGCCTACACTGAGCTTCATTTCACTGATACACTCTGGCCGGACTTCGGGCCAGACGAGCTCGTGAGGGCGATTGCGCAGTATCAGGATCGGGAACGTCGTTACGGCGCAGTGAAGGAGGCAGAGTGATCAATGCAGCCAATCTGACGAGGCGATTGTTCAGCGCCATAGCGGCCGGCACCATTGTGTTTAGCACGCTCTACCTCGGTACACGCTTCAACGTGCAGTGGATCGTCGGTATCCTCATCCTGGTCGCCGCCTACCCGGCGGGAGTGGAGTACATCCAACTGATGAAACGGCTACGCATCCCGATCGCCGCACCTGAGTTTCTCATCTGGATCCCTATCCTGGTGTTCTCTACCGTGATCTTCAACGGTCGCTACAGCATCGTCGCCCTCCTGTTGGCTATCGCCTACCAGGTGCTACGCTATCTTGGCAGCCTCCCGCACCGCGATGGGTTCTTGAAAGCTGTAGCTGGAGTGTTCGGTCTGCTGTACATTCCTTGGCTTCTCACTTTCTTCTATCAGATCTACATAAGCGGCGGCGATCGCCCGGCGGTCGGTGCATCGAACGCGTTGATCATCCTTCTAATGGTGTGGGGGTACGACAGCGGCGCCTACATCATCGGAAGCGTATTTGGCAAGCACCAGGCATTCCCCAACGTCAGCCCGAAGAAGACGTGGGAGGGTATAGCCGGCGGTTTTCTATTCACTATCCTCGGCGCGCTTGTGGGAGCTACCTTTTCACCGGTATGGCGTGAGTTCGCCTTCTGGCAAGGATTCCCGCACATCGTCGCCTCGTCGTTTATCGTCGCCGGGGCCGCACAATTGGGGGATGTATTCGAGTCAAAGCTTAAACGCGCAGCCGAGGTGAAAGACTCTGGAACCTTCCTCCCCGGGCACGGAGGGGCGCTTGACCGCATTGATGGCCTCCTGTTCGCACTGCCAGTCTTCTTCTTTTACTACAACTACATTCTGCACTTCTTCAAATGAACTACCCCGCCGCAAGCAGGCGGGGCACCAAGAGGCACTGCAAAGAACACGCTCCAACGGGCATCAAAGCCAGAAGAGATTGATCGGCATGATCGATCGGCCTAAGATCAGCTCACGATGAACCTATTCGTCCAAGCGATCTACCTGGCATCAGGGTTATCCCTGGGTTATATCTTCTTGCTTTACCGCAGCAATCCTCTGCGCCGCCTCCCAGCTTCAACGGTGACCATCTCATTCGTCGTGGGGATGGTTGCAGTAATACCAGTGATTATCATCAAGCACTTTGCTCCGCTCCTGAATGGATCTTCCCTCTTCACGTCATTTGTCAGCGCGGGGACAATCGAGGAAGGGGTTAAGTTTGCGTTGATGGCTCTGACGATATGGCGATTCTCATTTCCTGATCTAGCAGAGCCGCTCGATTTTGCAATCTATTTCGGTATCCTCGGGGTTGGATTCGGGATCTATGAGGACTTCTCGTACCTCTTCTCTGGAACCTACTCTGTGTGGAAGGCGGGAGACATCGGGCAGTTCCACCGCGCGCTGCAGGCATTGGTGATAGCGCGTGTATTCCCGGGGCACATCCTGTTTGATTCCCTCGCCGGGTTTCTGATCGGGCACGCACGCTTCCTCGCGAGCAGACGAGTGCGAGGCTGGTGGATTGCGGGAGCGTTCATCCTCGCGGTGGCGCTGCACGGCTCGTTTGACATGATCGCCATACACGGTGGGACGATTCCACTGCTAACGTACGTAGCCGTCCTTGTGGCCGCATTCCTCTACTTGCGCCGCCGGGCACTGGAACGCTCACCGTTTCGCGCCACCATCGCCTACGTCATGGGAGAGACGGATAACTGGCAGTATCCGCATCCGCCAGTGGATTACCTGTTCGCAGATGGGTTCTCCTGGCCGGGCGTGCCAAAGAGAGGGATGTACGAGCTGTTCCCGCTCACGCTGTCACTCGTCATCCTCTACCCGCTTCTCGTGGTAGCGGTTTACTTGCTCGAACGAGCAACGGTATGGCTGATAAGCCTGTAGAAGAGGCGACGTTATCAGCCTTCAGCAATCAGCTCTCGACTTGAAGCAGCAACCACACGATTCGACTTCATCGCTCATGAGTCATTTCTGAAGTGCTGCTTTTCGGCTCCTCGCTGTTTCGTGGGGGCAGCTAAGATTGGGATGACCACAAGGGGCGTTCCTACAGGCATAAGCAGAGCGGATGCTCGTGAGGAGGCCCGAGATGAGCTTTGTTGCAGATTGCCCCTTCAACGTGGGAGGTAAGCTCCCCCACTACATCACAACCGTGTGTTCGTAGCGGCGCACCTTGCCTGCCTGTCCTTTGGACGCAGACAGGTGTGCGACGTTGCTTGCGCGCGCGTAGAATTGCCATTTACGGATCTGTAGCGGTTACGGTGCTCATCGACGTAGTTTGCTTCTTGGCTCATTAGCCGCGCAAGGACTCGCGTTATCCACTCTAAACAGCGAGGAACCTGCTTTTCTTGATGATCTTTGCGTCTTTGAGTGAGACATAGGCTTTTCTCACACCGGCACGCTTTCGCCCACTCAAGGCACAAGAACGCCGAGAGACCACTTCTTGTTGCGATTCTCCTTGATGTTTCCCTTCGTGCTCTTCGTTCGCAGCCCATAGGGCCGCGTGTCTAGCCGGTGTAAGTCCGGCTGCGGGAATTGACTGTATGCCCGCATAGCATATCCGACGTCTCTTGGAGGTGACTTTAGGGGATGAAAGCTTGGAAGTAGATGTCCTTGCCGGTGCAGGGCTAGCAAACCT
>CAJVYM010000152.1 GCA_913009415.1 uncultured bacterium | reverse complement strand
TCTTCCCATCGAGGCGCGCTTCCCGACGGATCTTTGCCCGGTCGAGGCGGAGACCGCCGCCCTTCAGTTCTTTCAGGTAGCGGGCATACCCGGGCTGGCTCAGCAGATGGTAACCCTTCCGGGTGTGTCGCTGTTTGACCCGGGATCTTGCCAACTCTGCTTCCAGGGTGGCCACGATCTCAGCACGCACCCGCGCATCACGTGCCGCGCGTGCCTCATTGTGGCACAGAAGGTAACGGATCATGCGTCCTCCCTCGGTTACGGTCGTCTCCTTGACGCCCAGCCCCTCTTTCACTGGCCGGTAGCGTCCACGCAGGGACAGTACCGCTTCAATTGTGGCTTGAAAGACATCGTTGAGCACAAATCCTTCTGCGCATAAGGGAAGTGATTTCTAGCACTCGGATGCGGTATCATCTATATCAGGATCGAAACGATCCGTTTTCACTCTAGAGGAGGTTTACCGTGGCCAAGTCGAACGACAAGAAGAAACAGAGCAATAAGAAAAAAGCTCAGAAGACCATCAAAGAGAAGCGTGCTGCGAAAAAGGCCAAGAAGGCTCAGAAGGCATGATCTAAATGGAATAAGCATAGGGGTCAGACCTTTATTCTTGATGCTACTTGTGCTATACTGACAATGTTATGGTACGACCGCTGCGATTGGAATACGAAGGGGCTGTCTATCACGTCACCAGTCGGGGAAACGCACGTGAGGCTATCTTCCTCGATGATGTGGATCGAGCCCGATTCCTTGAGGTTCTCGGTGATGTGGTTGCAAGATACGATTGGATATGTCACGCCTACTGTCTGATGCCGAACCATTACCACCTGCTCATCGAAACGCCGGAAGCAAACCTATCTCGTGGAATGCATCTGCTCAATGGAGTATACACACAGTGGTTCAACCATCGATATAAACGGGTCGGGCATCTTCTTCAAGGTCGGTTCAAGGCGATTCTTGTGGAGAAGCAAAGCCATCTGCTGGAGCTGGCCCGCTACATTGTACTCAATCCAAGGCGCGCGAAGATGGCTAGAACTGTTCGAAAATGGCCGTGGAGCAGCTACCGCGCGACATCAGGGCAAGCTCGTGTGCCGGAGTTCTTGACGGTAGACTGGATTCTCTCGCAGTTCGATACAGATCGAGAGCGTGCGGTGCGTGCATACCGTCTGTTTGTACGCAGGAAGAAGAGGATAGACGTGTGGGAAGAGCTGCGCGCAGGTATGTTCATTGGGACCGCTACGTTCGTGAAGCAGTTGAAGCCCCTACTCACGGAGAAAGCTGTTGACCCAGAGATTCGAAAAAGAGAGCGCTTTGCCGCTCGACCGAGCCTGGAAGATCTGTTCTCGGACATTGCAGATGAGGCAACCCGCAATGAGCGGATTCATCAAGCGGTGCGAGTTCATCACTACACGCTTAAAGAAGTGGGTGATCTCCTGGGACTGCACTTCTCGACCATCAGTATCATCGCGAAACGCGTTGACGAGGCGAAGAAGAATCAAGAATAAAGGTCTGACCCCAGAGATTTGATGAACAGAGCCGATCTCCATTGCATGAAGCATGTGTTTGTTGACGAAAGCAACGGCTGCTTCAACTGCGTGGGGAAGATGTCGCTTGATCTCTGCTTGATCTGCAATGCGTGTCTTATCGGTGCCTTCAAATCGTCCTGCTTGGATCCAAGCGTCAGGGAAATATCGTTCACGATTCCTTCCAAATAGCAGAATTCCCCCAACAGTTGGGACCCTCCTTCCTTGGTGGAAGGTGATTAGTCGAAGGCTCTCAAGATCGCCTTGTTTCAGTCGGTGTATCGGAGCAAACAGCTCTGAAGCTGCTCGGAAGTCCAGGTCTTCAGAGCTCAAGTCCGGCATTGCTTGCTCATCATAGGATTCGGAATTGGCAAACCTTCGCATGGCTTCGATCAATGGGCGGTCTGCTCTTCGGTTTGTAGAACCCACACGGACGTACGTACCTTCCTCAAGCCCCTTACGCTTAAGGAAGTGAGGCCGGTTAGCACTGGGAAACACCTGAACCGCAAGAAGATTGGCTCGGCGCCATGGCAAGATCTCGATCTCTGGGACAAGGTGAGGGGCGATACTGTCGGAGATTAGACTTGCAAGACGCTCTTCCAGATCCAGCGGATCGGACACACCCACAACGTTTCCCGTCTTATCATCGACTCCAACCAGCAGGATACCGCCGGCCGTGTTCGCGAACGCGACAATAGTTCTCAGCACTCCTTTGGGAGAAGACAGATCGCGCTTGAACTCAAGTGTCTTCCCTTCTGGCTGTCGGAGAAGATCTAGAACATCCATAGCTCTGTATTATACTCTGAAGTGCCTGGCCCTTACAAACTTCCGAGTTGGCATGGTGGGAGTCACGTTACAGGAGTCACCGAGTAGGGTTGGAGCCTGAGGGGCTGAATGTGGAACTCGTTCGTTAGCTGTCGCGTGGCGCAAGGAGCAGGAACAGCATCGATGGGGTGAATGCTGACTCCAATTTGCGCTCTTGTACCGTATCTCAGTAGATGGCCGCCTTGGCAGTTACGCGTTGTCTGGTCAAGATGCGCGGAGCAGTAGCATGATGGCGGCAATCGCAAAGATACCGCCGAGGATCAACAGAGATGATATCCAGCCTCCATCTGCCTTCTCAGCAGTGAAGGCCTGCAGCATTGGTGCAACGATGCCTTCGTCGTCCAGCGGGAGGATCTTGTCCTGGGCAAACCCGGCGAACGTTTCGATCGTTCGCGTATCGAGTGATGCCCTCCAGATGTGATCGTAGTCGCGTTCGAGTGCGATGTAGACCTCCCGTGCTTCAGGATCGAAGACGAGGGAGTAACGGGTCTTGAAGTCACCCGATGCCTGCGCAGTCTGCCGGAGCACCTCGAACGCATGATCGATGTTGAAATCCTCGACGTGCTCGTCGATGTAGGCGTAGGCCGTCCGGTAGCGTCCCGCGCCATCCCCACGGATGTCGCCGAGATCCGTTCCCTGGAAATCCCCGTTGTGGAAATTGGTCATTATGAGGAAGGGTCCGGTGATCTCGGTAATAACATTCGCGGGGACGCCTGCTTCAACGACCATCGCATTCCCACCGGGATCAGCATACAGGTTGTGCAAAGGCAGCGTAGGATACTGAACTAGGCGTCTGTCTCCAATCCAGTCAAGGACCTCATCTACTCCGGTACACTCCTGAAGAGCCGAGAAGAACGCGTCCCAAATGTAGATTTCATCTTGGGTAGGCTCCTCGACATCGACCCGCAAGGGAGAGACTATTTGGTCTGAGGAGAAGAGACCATGCTCGTTCATCCCGACCGTTCGTCCGTAGTGTTCTCCCATCCAAAAACTCCCAATGAACACAGCACCAGCTTCATGCTCTTCGATGGAGAAGCGGATCTCGTTCGGTGGGTAGTCGAAATTCATGCCGTAGAGGGTTTTTGACGAATACACTGCAAAGCTCGTACAAGCAAGACCGCCCTCGACGATGATGCCAACTAGAAGGATACAAACTGACAGCAAAACCACGTACTGCTTCATCACAGCGCTAGTATAATGGTCTTGTCTACGTGGAGCGAGCTCATGTCAGCTCTCATCTTCTTCCCCTCTGTGTCAATATGAGTGAGACACCTGACCACCGTAAAATTAGTGTAGAGGGTGGAAAGGAGAAAGAGTTATGAATATCAATAGAGATACAGGAGCTGTAATGGTAGATTCTGGTCATCAGGGTA
>CAJVYM010000151.1 GCA_913009415.1 uncultured bacterium | reverse complement strand
CCGGGTGGTTGTTTCTTCTTCAGTGTTCCCATAGCAGGGGCCTCCTGTACGGATACTATTAGCCATACAATACACCATTTAGTTGGTATTGTCAAGGACAATATACCAATGATTTACTACCCATACGTTATTTCTTGAAAAAAAGGCGTGCTATCTACACTTGCGCGATTACCAGCGGGTAAAATTGGCCTAATGGCGAAAGTCAGGGCAAAATGTGTAAGTGGCGTGACCTCTGTCCCATCCGGGTGCAGCTTACAGGTTCATCTGCCCGTCGCGGTTGGAGAGCATGACCAGCCACTGATCATCAGGGCTGAACTCTGCTGGGATTTCCTGGGCTTTCGAGGTGTTCGTGAGCTGCGTAACAACTCCGCTCTCCGTATCGATCGCGTACAGGTCGTGCTGTTCGTTTCCGCCCCGATCCTTGGCAAAGACGATCGTCTTGCCATCGCGGCTCCAGACAAAGCCAGCGCGCAGAGAGCGCGGAACATCGCCGTGGCTCAACTGGCGCGGCTTGCCATCAGGTAGATCGAGCACGTACAGCTCCATCTGTCCGGTCTTATCCCAGTAGAATGCGATACGCTTCTTGTCCCATGACGGTGTTGGAAAGTAGAAGCTTGGAAGGCTCGTTAGCTCCGCGAGCGGAATGCGTCCTCTGTTCACCTGTTGCCTCCTTAGAGAATCTATTATTCAGGCTATCAGAGGAGGACAGTTAAGTCAACCTGTGAAGAAAGAAATGGGGTCAGACCTTTGTTTTTGAATCATACGTTGTAAATTGAAAAGCCGAGTTGTGCAGTTACATAATGGTAGCCCATGGATTCAAGAATAAAGGTCTGACCCCATTCCCACGTGCTAAGCGTGCCGATCTCTTCTATAATCCTTGTACCATGACAACTAACGACAAGACTAAAGATGTGAAGTTGGGGGCGGTGATCACCGGGAGCGCGCGTGGAATCGGAGCGGCGATCGCACGCAGGCTTGCTGCTTCCGGGTACGGGGTGAGCATCAACTACGTCTCCGGGGAGGAAAGAGCGCGCAAGCTAGTGGAGGAGATCGAGGCCGCCGGTGGGCGAGCGTTCGCCTACCATGCCGATGCCGGTGACTATGAACAAGTGGAAGCGCTCGTCGAGGAGACGGCGCAGCGTTACGGGGGGATACGGATTGTCATCAACAATGCCGGTTTCTCGCAGCATGCTACCATCGATCAGGTGTCGGTCGGCGACTGGAATCGCGCGCTCGCTGTCAATCTGTCCGGTGCGTTCTACACGGTGAAGGCAACACTTCCTTACCTGAAAAAGCTTGATTGGGCACGGATTATCAGCATCTGCAGCCTGCGCGCGATGACCGGGTCGAACCACGGCGCGCACTACGCCGCCGCCAAGTCTGGCCTGATCGGGCTGACCAAGTCGCTCGCCCTGGAGCTAGCTCCGGGTATTACGGCAAACGCTATCTCCCCCGGATACGTGAACACAGACATGAACGCAGCAGCCCTTGCCAAGAACGGGGATGCGATTCGTGCGATGATCCCTGCATGCCGTGTCGCTGAACCAGACGAGATTGCTGCGCTCGCCTCGTTTCTCGCTTCCGAGGAGGCGGGATACATCACCGGGGAGACGATCAACGCCAACGGCGGGATCTACATGCGATGACCGACTTCAGGAATTACGATAAGAAGAAAGACAGAGATGCCGTAGCACGCGTCTGGCGCGAGGTCGGCTGGATTGAGAAGGTGGAACACGAGGAGGCGATGGACGCTGTCCTTGAAGGCGGGCGCACTTTGGTCGCCGAGGTGAACGGGGCGGCGGAATGCATGGTCAACACCTGCCCCGGTACGCTGCGCCACCTCGAAGAGGATATTCCGGTATCGATAATCGGTGGAGTGACGACGAGTCGCATTGCGCGCAAGCAGGGTCTGGCAGGTCGCGTGACGGCTAGGACGCTGGCTGAGGACGCAGAAGATGGGATGAAGGTGGCGCTCCTTGGGATCTTTGATCAGGGCTTCTACAACCAGCTTGGTTTCGGCAACGGTGCCTACGAACACTGGTACACCTTCGATCCGGCCGATCTCAAGATCGATATCAAACCGCGTATCCCGGTACGTCTGACGGTGGACGATTGGGAGGAGATGCACGCAAGCCGCGTCGCGCGCGATCGCCGTCATGGAGCATGCACCCTCCTTCCCGCTCAGATGACGAGAGCGGAGATGATATGGAGCGAGAACGGATTTGGTCTTGGCTATCGCGATGAGGAGAGCGGCGAATTGACGCATCACCTCTGGGCGAGGACGAAGGCTGTTGAGCATGGGCCGTACACCGTATCGTGGATGGCGTACCGCACGAAGGAGCAGCTCTTCGAGCTCCTGGGGCTACTCAAGAACCTTGGTGATCAGGTCAATTCGATCGAGCTGTGCGAGCCACCGGGTGTTCAGATGCAGGACCTTCTTGATCATCCGTTCAGGTCGCGCCGCATTACGGAGAGATCGAAGCACGAGAACACGATCTTTGCTGCGGCATATTGGCAGGCGCGCATCCTCGACCTTCCCGGGTGCTTGGAGCAAACGCATCTTAGTGCAAAGGAAGCGCACTTCAATCTCATCCTCACTGACCCAATCGGGCGCTTCCTCGACGATACCAGCGATTGGCGTGGAGTGGCCGGCGAGTATGTTGTTGCACTTGGTGAGGAATCCTCCGCCAAGGAGGGGCGCGATAAAACGCTCCCAACGCTGAACGCATCAGTCAACGCCTTCACCCGTCTGTGGCTGGGAGTGCGTCCGGCAAGCATTCTTTCCTGGAGCGATGACCTATCCGGCCCCCAAGGGCCTCTGGCAAAACTCGATAGAACCCTGTGCCTGCCCGCGCCTCAAGTGGACTGGGATTTCTAGATTCATTCGCCGATGATCTTTACGAGGACGCGTTTCCTGCGGCGGCCGTCGAACTCGCCGTAGAAGATCTGCTCCCAGGGGCCGAAATCGAGCTTGCCGTCCGTGATTGCAACTACTACCTCGCGACCCATCACCTGACGCTTCAGGTGCGCATCGCCGTTGTCCTCCCCGGTGCGATTGTGGCGATAGTGGGAGATCGGCTCGTGTGGAGCGATCCCTTCGAGCCAATCCTCGTAGTCGGAGAGCAACCCCGGTTCGTCATCGTTGATGTACACGCTTGCAGTGATATGCATCGCGTTCACCAGACAAAGGCCTTCCTTGACCCCGCTCTCGCGCAGCGCCTTCTCAACTTGTGACGTGATGTTGATGAACGCCCGCCGTGTCGGTATTTCAAACCACAGCTCCTTACGATAGCTTTTCATTGTGCTCGCTCCTTGTTCCTTGGTTTGGGAGGTACTCTCTAAATCGGGCGCTGAGGTCACGAGAAAGCCACTCCCGGAATTCGTTGACCTCAACTATAAGGCTCTTTCGCAGGATGGCTGATGAGGGAAAGGTTGCGACAGGGGAGTCGTTGGGGTATTAAGAGATTGAAAGACACCCTCAAGGAGGCACCCATGTCGGCAACCGTTTCCCTAGCCCCATTGTACAAGTTCAACGGTTGGGTTGTAAACAGGATCCTGAATCCGTGAAGGGATGAAAGGATCACCCGGTTAGGACTCATTTCGGTCGTCTCACGCACGACAGGTCAACGATTAGCGAGCGTTGTTCATCCTCACCTGGTACAAAACGCTGAAAAAGAGCGTGTGCGATGTCCTCCACCACAGTTTTCCCTCCTTTGTGCAACACCTTCCCCTTCAAGGTAACGGCCTCTGT
>CAJVYM010000150.1 GCA_913009415.1 uncultured bacterium | reverse complement strand
CGCTTCGCCGCCCCCTTACACGGGTAGCCGACGCATGACTCGGGTCCGTAGCGGCTCGCTACGCCTTACCACGTAGTGGACTTTCACCACTTCCTCCATGCCGGTTTTTACCGGCGCTTTCACCCATTACCGCTTATCTTTCCTTGGCGTTCTTTGCGCGAGGTAAGCGCTTTCATCACGCTCGCTTTTTCCGCGTTCCGAGCTCCGCGTTCCGCATTTCTTTCTCGCCCGCTCGCTAAGATCGCCAAGAACTGCCTTTTCTGCCATCTAATGGTTTGGCACTCATTTCGTATTGTCCGTTGCCTGTCATTGCCAGAGGCTCTCTATTGCGCACCATGTTCTCAAACACCTGCTCAAAACGATAGGGAACCAAAAAAACGAAGTAGCGTCATGAAAAGTCCGTGACGCTACTTCTTGTATCCTATCAAGCCAGCGTTACCGGCCGGCCGCATTCGCTAGGCGCTGATTGCACCCACCGGGCACTGATCGACTGCTTCCTGAATGCAGGCGGCGTTGGCGTCCGCTCCGGTCTTTACCTGTGCTATTCCATCTGCTCCCATCTCGAACACATCGGAGCAGACCTGAGTGCACAGTGCGCAACCGATACACAGATCCTTATCCACTGCTGGATTAGCCATATCATCCTCCTTAATTGTTAAGTATTGCGACTGTGGAAATATACCACGCTGGGCGCTGAACGCAAACTCCGGATGCTTGAAGTTCAGGGTGCAACTCTGAGATTTGTGTGCAGGGGCGGTGATCAGGTAAAGTTGCTCGATGTGTCATAGAGACAAGAGGGGGCTCCATGAAAAAAGTACTATTGCTGTCGCTGTTGCTGCTTGTCGTTACTTTTTCTGCCATGTCGATGACGATCGATGAGGCGCTTCAGCTTCTTCCTGACAACTCGGATGTCATGATCGCATACAACGCGGGCGGGAAGGCGCAGTTAGAGGAGGTCATCCAAGCGTTCGAAGATGCGCTCGGCGTCACTCCATCGTTCGATGACACGGACGAAGGTGCCTACATGGCGCTTTCGATCGCGCCCGACAACAAAGACCTGGTGAACAAGCTCTCTCAGTGCTACTACACTCTAGGTGACGTGTTCCTACGCGATGGGAAGGCGGCGGCAAGGGTGTTTGACAAGGGGAGGCTGTGGGGGCTGAAGAGCCTGCGCATGAATCCGAAATTCGCTACCGAGGAAAAGAGGCATGACTTCATCGCAGCCGTCAATCAGGAGACCGACGTCGCCGCGATCTACTGGACCTACGCCAATTGGGCGCGCAAGGATGAGTTCGACAAACTATGGGCGATCGCCCGGAATGATCCACCGAAGCTCCTCGCTCTTGCTGAGCGCTCGCTCGCCGTCGATAAGACGTACATCGCCTACGGGCCCTATCGTTCGCTTGCAGCCTTCTGGGGAGGACTCCCGCCGCTGCCACTAACAAAGTTCGGCCAGAATCTGCCACGGACGCTCTCCTACATCTGCCCCGTAATCGATGAGCCGCAGTACTGTAGCGAGTGCATAGATTGTCCAATCGATCCGGACTACAATGCTTACTTTGAGAACCGCCTCATATTCGCTCAGTACTACCTGATGGAGAAGAGTTTGTGGAACGAGGCGGCGCGGGTCTTGCAGAGCATCATCGACGATCCGATCGGGGATAGATACCCGCTCTACAACGCCCTCGATCAACAACTAGCAAGGCAGCTTCTTGATCGACTGAATAAGCATCGGTAAAGTGTGCACATGTGGTGCAAGAGATGAGAGATCTTGCTTGATGGCTTTCGTAGCCCACGTTCTTGAAAGGAGGAAACTATGAACAAACTGTTGGTTGTTGGCCTTTCTCTGTTACTGCTTATCGGTGTTGTCGCGGGCGCGCAGGTGAAGCCGGTATCGATGGATCTTGATACGGCGCTTTCCTACTGTCAGAGCGACAGCTTTACCATCGAATACTCTGATACGGGTCATGCGCAACTGCTGGGGATGATCGATGCGTTCAAGGCCGCACTTGGAGTTCCCGCTGACCTCAATGAGACAAACGAGAAAGCGGTCGGCGCCTTCCCCGTCGACATATCGCTCAAGGATATCGTCAACAAGCTGTCGCAGGCGTACTACACGCTGGGGAACGTCTTCGTCGATCCTTCCAAGAACAAGGATATCTACGTCAAGGGGAAGAACTGGGGGTTAAAGAGCCTGCGCATGAACCCGGGCTTTGTGAAGCTGGAGAAGAGCCGCTTCGACAGCGCCGTTGCCGCGGAAACTGACGTCGCCGCCCTGTACTGGACAAACTCCAACTGGTTGCGAGTGGCGCAGAAGAACCCACTGCAAGCAGTGTTCGCCGGAGTGACCAAGCGGACAAGCGCGATCATGAACCGTCTCCTCGAGCTTGACACGAGCTACCTGGCTGGCGGCATCTACAGATCCTACGGGGCGTACTACTCGGGCCTTCCGATCGGAAAGGACATGAACAAGGCCCTGGCCTACCTTTGCCACGTGGTCGATGAACCCAGCTACTGCAACGACAAAGATAAGGTCCCCGGCGCAGACGAGTACTTCGAGAACCGCACCTTCTTCGTGGAGTTCTACCTGATGCCGAAGAAACAGTGGAAGGACGCAGCGCGCATCCTGCAGAGCGTCATCGACGATCCGGTCGGGAACAAGTTCCCGTTCATGAACGCCTACTCGCACGAGCACGCAAAGGAACTACTGACAGAGGTTCAGAAACACCTGTAGATTACCTGATTTAAACAAGATAGATGAGGGGGTTGCAATCTTTGCGGCCCCTTCTCAGTCTTTCCCGATTTCCAGTATCACTGCAGGGTGCTCTCCCTGACGACGGGCGCTGACAAGATCGAACAGCTCTTCGAAAACCTTTACCAGTGCACGCAGGGCTCCCGAGACCGTTTCTTCCGTCGTGAGGACCGGTTGGATCGGCTTCGTATCGCGCATGCGCACGAAATTTGGGCTTGCAAGGCCACTCACGAGCACCTCGCATCCGGGGAGAAGGCTCGTGACTCCCTTCAGCTTCTTGGAATCGGCATGCTGCTGCTCTGCGGGTGATGTGTTGTCCCGCGTCCTGATAAGGCGATACTCACCGTCTTCGTAGAGCTCATACACACGAAACTCAGGGCAATCACCGAAGTGACGGTGGAGAATCTGCTCTCCATCACAGGCAATGGCTAATTGAATCCTTCTTCGTTGTCCCTCACTCATGTAATTGCTCCCGTTGGGCATGCTTTGACGCACACTCGACAACCCTCTTTGCCACTAGGCGAGATGTGATCTTACAACAGGAGATCCCGCTTCTCAAAGCGCATGCCGATCGGACACTACCCGCTTCGCTTGAGCCTTCCGGTACGCTTGGCGTAGCGCTCTACATAGCGGAAGACGACGAGACCAACGAGGATGACGGCAACCCCCGCACCGAAGAAGAGAAACACGGTGGGAAGCAGTGTCACTGTCGCTTCGCCGTGCAACAGGCATCCGCGCATCCCCTCGATGACGTACGTCGCCGGCGACGCCTTGGCAATCATCTGTAGCCAAGAAGGGAGGGTCTCCAGAGCCTGTTGCACAAACCTCTCCCCGGTGTATAATTAGGAGGAGACTAAGAATAGGGGAGGGGGAAACATGGCATATAACTTTCTTGAGTGTAATTGCGACCAGATGTATCTCATGCCAGTATCGCTGCGCGAATGGCTTCCGGAGGATCATCTCGCGTGGTTCATCATCGATGCGGTCAAGGAAATTGATCTCACCTCCTTTTACCGGAAGTATCGTAACGA
>CAJVYM010000149.1 GCA_913009415.1 uncultured bacterium | reverse complement strand
CCAAAGACAGGGAGCTGACAGGAGTTACCAGGGAAGAGATCGAGCAGGCGATGGAGCGGCTCAATCATCGTCCAAGGAAGACACTTGGCTTTCAAACCCCGTATGAAGTATTCTTCTCCACACATACTCCCTTGACAGTTGCACTTGGTAGTTGAATCCAAGATAGAAAACAGTTTATCGTTCCTAAGGTCTACGGCATTCTTCAAACGCATGACCAGCCAGTGCGTCGGAATCTCTCCCAGCCATTCGATCCCGGAGTCCCTGTACTCAGGATAACGCCTGTAGTTCTTCATGCGTCCTCGATCCACAGTAGATGTTCCCCAAGGGCGGTCCGGCTCATTGCATCGTAGAATTTGCGGTCAGCAGTGACCAATTGACTCTCCTCTTCAACTGCCAGCGCCAAGTACAGGCTATCATAAACCGTGCACTGAAAACGGCATGCGAGGCCGATAGCAAAATCGATTATCTGCTTCGTGGCGTATACCTCAATGCCAACTGCAAGAAGGCTCGCCATTATGTCCCTGGCAGTATCTTCGTCTATCTCGCGGCGATTGACCTTCTTCCATAGAACGTTGCCCACTTCCGGATAGAAGAGATCAGGTACGATCCAGTGCGGTTCTGTCATTGCGAGGTCCAGGGCCGTATCGCTGAGTGCTTCGGGAACGTACCACTTGATCGCTACACAGGCGTCAAGAACGAGCATTCTCACCGAGACCTATCCTCTCGCACAAGCTGCGCTGCATCGGTGTGATGTTTGCCCGCTGTCCGCTCTCTGATCTCCCGCACCTGTTCAAGGAACAGATCAAGTCTCTTGTGTTGAGATTCGCTCGCCGCTACCTCCAGGATCGTCTTCAACTCCCCTTGCAGGGATCGGTGATTCTCCTTTGCCTTCTTCTTCAGCGCCTCGATAACTTCAGGATCAAGATCTCGTACAAGTACCTGCGCCATCTCGACATCACCTCCTCGCCGTCTGCTATCATAATGATAGCATATTTGAACGGCCGCGGCACTCTTCAGTCGTGTCTCAGCGGCCCTTCTCCAAGGTCGATGACAATGGAGTGAACCTCTATCTCGAAGAACTCCTTGAAAAGCGGATACGTAAGATGCTCCGGCCAATAGGTTTCAACCGTGTACCAAGCTGCAAGCTCAGATTCGAACATGGGGATGAAATTCTGCCTGATCCAAGCCCGCGCGTTCTCGACCTCGGGAATGAGGTAGGCGGTACATTCCTCCCGCAGCTTAGCGAGCGTTATCTTCGGGCCCGGCCCCGGGCAGGAGTTCGCCCAGTTGAGGTACGCTTCTGTGGGTTTGAGCACAACCACAAACCGATTAATAGCCGGAAGATCATCACCTCTTGCTTGGTGTGACATGATTATATTCCCATCTCGTGCAGCATCTCCATGATCTCGTGTTCCACCTTTTCGATGTCCACCTCGATCTCTTCCAAAGGTCGCGGCGGAGTGTAGGTGTAGAAGTAGCGGTTGAAGTTGATCTCGTAGCCGACGATCCCAATCTCGCCGTCCTTGGGATCGCGCTTACTCTCGTCGATCCAGGCATCAGGAACGTGCGGCTTAACCTCTCGTTCGAAGAAGTCTTCCACGGATTCAGAAAGAGGGATGTTTTCCGTATCGCGCAGGCTCGGGTCCGGCTCGGGGTTGCCTTTCTTGTCGCGGCAAATTTCCGCCGTGTCGTCCCGCTCGGAGAGGGCATTAAGGATCGCCTTTTTGAGCTGGGCATCTAACTTGATTCCGTGGGAAATCGCAGCCTCCTTCAGCGCCCTCTCAAAGCTGGGTCGATCCTTAAACAGGGTATCGGGCATGCTTTGCAGCATGTCGAAGATCCTCTCTTGTTGCCTGCGGCCAAGCTCTTCTTCCTGTGCCTTCACCTCGGGATTTCGCTTCTTGCTCTCCGCTAGCCGCTGGAACGCGCGTTCGCTTCTTGCGCGCTCGATCCGCTCGGGTGAGGCCTGAAAGTTTAGCCGGAGCGGGCGCTCGACCGTGATGTGGCGGTAGCCGAACTGCGTGGTGAGGAAGATCTTCGAGTACTCGCCTTCTGAAAACGAGCGCAGGATCTCCACGATCTTCGCCGCCTTCTGCGGTGGGATCGTGCGTCGCTTGTCACCCAGGCTCTTTCGCATCGGAACCCAAAACGAGGTCGCGTTGATCAACTGCACCTTGCCGCGCCGCTTCGGGGCCTTGCGGTTGGTCAAGACCCACACGTAGGTAGCGATCCCGGTGTTGTAAAAGAGCTGCTCGGGAAGGGCGACCAACGCCTCCAGCCAGTCGTTCTCCAGGATCCAGCGCCGGATCTCCGATTCGCCCGATCCGGCTCCGCCGGTGAACAGGGGTGAGCCGTTCATGATGATTGCCACGCGGGAGCCGCCTTCGGGGAGCGGTTTCATGTGGAAGAGCATGTGCTGAAGAAAGAGGAGCTGCCCATCGGAAATACGTGGCAGGCCCGCGCCAAACCGGCCGGCGCTTCCGCGCTCGTGCTCGCTCTTCACCGCCTCTTGATCCATCTTTCAATCCTTGCCGTAGGGAGGATTGGCGATCAGGTAGTCGAAGCTCCGTTCGGCGTAGCGATCGTTGGAGAGCGTTCTCCCGTACAGGATGTGCTCGGCGTCGTGGCCGTCGGCCGATTTCATGTACAGGTCCGACTTGCACACGGCGAACGTCTCCAGATTGACCTCCTGCCCGAACAGGAAGATCTCCGCCTCCGGGTTGATCGACGGTTTGACGAGGTTCCCTTGCCCATCGTGCATTCCTTGGACGATGTGCTCCTTGGTGATCGTCAGCATACCGCCGGTCCCGCAGCACGGGTCGCACACGCTGCGCGCTGCCCCCTTGACAGCAATGCGCTCTTCATCGCCGGAAAGGAGCAGGTCCGCCATGAGGTGCACAACGTCGCGCGGGGTAAAGTGCTCTCCTGGGTTCTCGTTTAACGCCTCGTTGAACTTGCGGATCAGCTCCTCGAAGATCGTTCCCATCGTCGCGTTGTCGACAATGTCCGGGTGGAGATCTACGTTCTTGAATCGCTCAAGCACCTTGAACAGGAGCCCCGCATCATCGAGCTTGCTGATCGTGTTGTCGAAATCGAACTTCTCCACCACCTCGCGCATGTTCGGGCTGAACCCACTGATGTAGTTGCGTAGGTTGGCTGCGACGTTCGGCGCATCGGCAAGGAGCTTCTCAAAGTCGTACTGGAATGCGTTGTAAAACGCGAAGCCCGACGCGCCGCGCAGAAGCTTCTCGAGATCGACAAGCTTGTCCTTGTACTCCGCATTGACTTAGAGGACCTTTTCCTTGAGTTGGGGCGAGGACGCAATCGAGCCGACGAAGAACGGTGAGAGGGAGGATGATGTCCTGGTACTTGCCGCGCTTGAACACATCGCGGATCAGATCGGCGACGCCCCAAATGAAGCTTACGATCTCACTGTGGTTCATGGCTTTCCATTCTACACTGCAAATTGATGTTTACCACTTTGATTGATGCTTTTTGTGATTTCCTGTGTGTGATTATGGAGAGAGCATCAAGACTTAAGGCTCCTACAGGGAAGCAAAACGGTCTCACCGCGAGGGAGGCAGAAGGCGAAGCACACGATCCTGCTATTGTAGACGCTGTCAACATACAGGGGAACACTGCATTCTGGCAGCTTATCGAGTCTTATTCTTCGTGCTCTTCGTTCGCAGCCCATAGGGCCGCGTGTCTAACCGGTGTAAGTCCGGCTGCGGGAATTGACTGTATGCCCGCATAGCATATCCGACGTCTCTTGGAGGTGACTTTAGGGGATGAAAGCTTGGAAGTAGATGTCCTTGCCGGTGCAGGG
>CAJVYM010000148.1 GCA_913009415.1 uncultured bacterium | reverse complement strand
TAGCGATTTTTGTCGCATATCTAGTGCCTCCAACTTTGCTGTTTATCCCACTTTATCAAGTACTTAAGATACTTGGCCTTGTAGATAGTGTATGGGCATTAGTTGTTACATACCCTACATTTACCGTTCCATTCTGCACATGGTTATTAATGGGCTATTTTAAAACCATACCTAAGGAGCTAGAGGACAGCGCCATGATAGATGGAGCCTCCCGTATCCAGGCATTGTTGCGTATTGTTCTGCCTATTGCTCTTCCTGGTCTAGCGACTGCTACTCTATTCACGTTTACTCTATCGTGGAGCCAATTCCTCTATGCTGTGGCCTTTGTCTCGGATTCTACGCAAAAACCTCTTTCGGCAGGGATCGTATCCGAGCTAGTCAGAGGGGATGTTTTCTATTGGGGATCACTAATGGCGGGAGCGTTACTTGCATCAGTACCTGTTGTAATAATTTATTCGTTCTTTACTAGATATTTTATAAGCGGGCTAACTGCTGGAGCGACAAAGTATTAGGGACTGTTCTCAAGGAGGCACGCATGGATAAGCACAAGGTGGGGATCCTAACCTTCTCTGACGGGAGGGAATCGGTACACCGGGAACTGGAAGCTCTCAATATTGGGTTTCAAGGTAAGCTTGCTTCGGCTCTCGAAGCGACAGGCGAGGTAACGCCGGTTGTCGGACGAGAGATTATTTGGACCGCCGAGCTGGCCAAGAATGAAGCGACAAGACTACAAAGTGAGGGTTGTGAAATGACGATCTTCAACTTTGCTGTGTGGAGCTTCCCTCACCTGGCTGCAATCGCTTCCAGGTTCGCCCCTGGTCCTTTTCTCCTCTTCTCCAACATCAACCCACAGTATCCCGGTATGGTCGGGATGCTCGCTTCAGCGGGAGCCCTCGATCAGATCGGAGCGTTGCATGGTCGTATCTCCGGCGACATCGAAAATGATGATGTTCTCCGCAAGGTCATGGCTTTCATCCGCGCTGGTTCTACCGTCGCCCGTATCAAGGGGGAGACGTACGGCCTGTTCGGCGGCCGCCCGATGGGGATGTACACTGCTGTTGCGAATACTGACCAGTGGATGAGCATGTTTGGAATCGACGTTGAGCACATCGATCAGTACGAGATCGTGCGCCGCGCAAACGAAGCCTCCCCTGAAGAGGTCGAGAAGGCGTTTTCTTGGCTCTCAGAGAAGGTGAGGAAGATCCGCTACGATGGAAAGCAACTCACCCCGGAGAAGCTGAAGCTCCAGATCAAGAGCTACATCGCCGTCCGCGAGATGATACGTGAGAAGAAACTTGCATTCATCGGAATCAAGGGACAACCCGAGCTTACCGATAACTTCGCCACCATGGACGTGACCGAGGCGTTTCTGAATGACCCCTACGATTGGAATGGGCCTAAAGAGACAATCGTTACCGCAACTGAGGCGGATATGGATGGGGCGCTCACCATGGAGATCATGAAGCACATCACAGGAGAACCGGTCATGTTTGCTGACCTGCGCCATTACGATGAACAGCTCGACGCTTTCGATCTATGCAACTCTGGGAACCACCCCACTTACTTCGCCGGGCACTCGTACGATCCGGATGACAACCTCCCGAAAGTCGAGTTCTACCCGCAAGGATTCTACTTCCCAGCTGGGGGAGCATCGGTCCGTCACATCGCAGCTCCAGGAAAAGTGACCATGGCTCGCCTCGCCCGTCGCAAGGGTGAGTATTGGTTGGCGATCGTTCCCGGTGAGTTCATCAATCTTCCTAAAGAGGTAGCGGAGGAGAAGGCACGAGCCACTCAGGTCGAATGGCCGCACGCGTTCGCTAGGTTCGAGGTCTCCCCGGAGGAGTTCCTGGCCGAGTACGACTCAAATCACATCCACGCTGTCTACGGTGATTGGACCGAAGAGCTCATCTGGATCGCAAAGATGCTTCGTATGCCGTACCGACTCTTCGCCAAGTGAAAGAGATGGAGAAGTTTCTAATCGGGGTGGACATCGGCACGCAAGGGACAAAGGGGGTGCTCGTAAGCCCAGACGGCGAGGTATTGAGCACAGCCACCGTGGAATACGGGGTGTTGCATCCACGTCCTCTCTGGGCGGAGCAGTGGCCGGATGTCTGGCTCGACGCGAGTTGCACAGTGATCAGAAGACTTCTTCAGAAGATTGATGCCCACGCCATCGCGGGGGTATGTATCAGCGGCCTCTACGGTGGAAGTGGCATTCCCCTCGACGATAGGATGAAACCGGTGCGCCCGTGCCTCATCTGGATGGACCGCCGTGCGACCGAAGAGGTGAAGTGGATCAAGCAGAACGTTGACCTCAATCGTCTGTTCGCCATCACGGGAAACTGGGTGGATACCTACTTTGGATACACGAAGATGATGTGGATCAAGAACAATGAACCGGAGAACTGGAGGAAGACTGCGCTCTTTCTTCCTCCCAACGCCTACGTTAATTATCGCCTCACGGGCGAGGTGGCGATAGACAGATCTTCAGCAGGAAACATCGGCGGACTGTACGATATCCACAGCCATCGCTGGTCAGAGGAGATGGGAGAAGCGCTGAAGATCCCCATCGATCGAATGCCGGCGCGAATCCTCGCTTCCCAAGAGGTGATCGGGGAGATCACGCAGGATGGATCAAAACTCACCGGCCTCATACGCGGAACCCCCCTGCTCGCCGGGGGAGTCGATGCTCCTATGGCCACCTTTGCTGCGGGCGCCCTCTCGCGGGGAGATAACGTAGCGATGATGGGAACATCCACCTGCTGGGGAACCATACATACTGGAGATGGCTTCTCACCACAGCTCGTATCGATGCCTCATGTTACTGACGATTCGCGGGAGATCTACACGTGGGCCGGCTCAGCGACATCCGGGGCGTTAGCCCACTGGTTTCGCGATACGATCGGACAGGCGGAGATAGAGCAGGCACGAAAATCGGGCCAGACAGCATTTCATCTGCTCGACGAACAAGCAGCAAAAATACGACCCGGATCAGAGGGGCTGCTCGCCCTGCCCTACTTCATGGGAGAACGAGCTCCTCTGTGGGATCCGCATGCGCGCGGCGCGTGGGTTGGCCTCACCCTGTCACACACCAAAGCGCACCTGTTCCGCGCGCTGCTCGAAGCAACGGCGTACGCCCTGCGGCACTCAATAGAGGAAGGGGAAGCGGCCGGATTGCCCCTAAACGAAGAGACCATAGTTGTAGGTGGAGTTGCAAAGTCCTCTCTGTGGCTCTCCATTCTCGCCGATGTCACTGGGCGACCCATTCGCACACTGGCGACCGATGGGATTGGGGCTCCACTCGCCGATGCGTTTCTCGTCGGATTGACGATGGGCCTGGTGAGCGACCGGGAGGAAATCCGGAACTGGATACGCTACACAGAACCTTTCTTACCCGATCCAAAGCGAAACGCACTATACGATAAATACTATCGTGTTTATCGCCGCCTGTACGAGGACCTGAAAGACGAGTTCAATACATTGGCAGAAATATCCAAATGGGCTACTGAAAAATAGGGACTGCAAGGTTACGAAACATGTTGTACAGACATGTCGGTGCGCACAGCGCCTTCTTGTTCTGCGCAGATGGCTCATATACAGACAGCGCTTTGCTTTGCAATTGACCGTGCAGCGCTGGTAGATCAGATACAATATTGCCACCGGGATGTATCACGGCTTATCACATGTTGTACAGATCGGAAGAGCGTCGTGTAGGGAAAGAGTGTAGATCTCGGTGGTCGCCGTATCATTAAAAAAAAAAATAAGAATAGAAAAAAAAAAGAAATAAAAATAAAAAAAGAAAAAAGAAATATCCATGTCAGACATATAACGTCTGACTATCACAGTCGTGATTA
>CAJVYM010000147.1 GCA_913009415.1 uncultured bacterium | reverse complement strand
TGACTGGAGTTCAGACGTGTGCTCTTCCGATCTGTGAGGCTGCATCATCTCACCCCCTGTGGGAAGAAGTAACTGGACGAGGATCTAGCGTAGCGGTAGCTCTCTCGTTGTCCTGTGATCGTTGCTTCCTCATCCACAGTCTCGTTCTCTAACCCAGCACTGAGAATGCCCTTCACCCGCACGTACCGCAGATCACCATAGTGCAGCGCTCGTTTGCACGCTGCCTCCAGCCTCTTGCTTCCCACCTTCTTCTCAAGGCGCAACAGGGAGTGCACACTCGGCAGGCGATCCTGCACCCGATCACTGAGAAGCTCCGCCACCGCTTCCCCACACCACGGACCGACCGCAACCGCCAGCTCACGACACCGAGTCGGCGTCTTCTCCAGCCACTCCCGCTTGTGTTGTGGGTAGTCAGCAATACGGGTTGCTCGTCCCCCTTTCTTTTCTAGCACCAGGTGAGTGGCGACAAGCTCTGTTTCGTGGTATATCTCTACCACACGACGTCCCACGTAGACATCGAGTTTCTTCCCGATGAGGGTATACGGAGCAGAGTAATATCTGCTGTCGACCACTACGTGGCAGTCGTGATGGAGCGTTGCCCGGTACACCTTGATCAGCTCGAACGGCTGTGTTGGTAATGGGTTGAGGGTATGGCGCTCCACTCTGTGGTAGCGGGTGAGGGGCTCCTCATGGGTTGTGCCATGATCCCTCACCCCGGCTACCTGTAGCACCCATTCCTTTCCCTTCTCGTTCAGGCGAACAAGGTCCATGCTCTTCAACTCTTCCCCGGCGATGAAGTTTCCCTTCACGTACTTAACTCCCCTCTCCACCTTACCCTTGTGACGAGGAGTACGTGGCCGGTTGGCACTCACTATGAACCCGTAATGACGTGCCAGCTTGCGGTAGGGAACACTCAACACCGGGTCTTGTAGCTCTCGCTTCAACACCGCTGCCTTGAGGTTGTCGATCACCACCCGCTGCGGTACCCCGCCAAACCAACGGAATGCGTTCTCATGACACGTGAGCCATGTCTCCATCTTCTGGTCAAACACAAACTCTATGTACATATGTTGTGACCAGGACAGGGTCATCACAAAGACCTACACCTTACACAGCTTGCCTTTCGCATCATGACACATCCCCACGTAGCCAAAGTCCACCTGCGCTTCCTGGCCGGGAGATGTCTCCACCCGACAGTATCCTTGGGGATCTTGTGGCTGCAGACGCTGAGCGTATCTCTTTACTGACGAGTAGCTGCCGGTGTAGCCATGATCCTCACGTAGCTTTCGCCAGATGACCGTCTTTGCTACCCCGTGATCAAGGTACTCCTGCACCACCTCCTTGTACGGCTCCACCGTGCTTACACACTGCTGTAGATGAGTCACCGGTCCAAGGACCCCGGCCAGCTTGCTCACAGTAGGAAGCACTCTCTTCTCGTCCAGAAAACCATGTTCTTCCGCCAACTTACGGTACTTACGGATCGTCTTCTTGGCATGACCCGTATCACGGTGGATCGCTTCCACCGACTGACCTTTGCGCAATCTGTACATGATCTCTTGTATGTCATTCATATGTACCCGCTCCATGCCCACCTCCATGTTTGCTCAACATGGAGGATATTTAAGTGATCCTGGGCGGGGATACCAGCCGACCATACCCCGGGGACACCAGGTGACCCTCACCCGGGGATACTAACCCGGCCAGTGACATTCAGGTCTTGGAGACTGAGATTCCTAAATAACATGCTCGCTACGAAGTACGCTACTCAGCCGATATCCTAAGAAGGATCTCGTACCTTGAAATTGAGACGGCGCTGCTTTCGGCCGATGTATGAGATTGTGCAGCAATCTGACGATGCATTCTGCTTCGATGATCTTCTTGATTGCGTCAAAGGGATAGATCACTTATCATGCGTTCTATTACTTTTCCGCTATAGTCCGAGAACCAGAATTCCAAAGGAGAACTAACCATGAAGAAGATAGGCATTTTGCTGATTTTGACTGCTCTTGCTCTCGTTCTCACCTTAGCCTTGGCTGGGTGTGGCACAAAAGAACCCACAACAGCGCAATCCTCAACCACACCTGCTTCAACCGAGACAAAGACATCGACACCGCCCGTCACGCAGCCTGAAACCACCCCTGCTAAAACTGCTGCGCCCTCTCCCCAGGAGCCGGCTACGCCAGAGGCTCCTGCTGTTCAGACTGATGTTACGGCCCCGGATGCATCAGCCGAGGATGTGGATCCGAGCAAGACCTTCTCCAAGTCGATCCAGATCCTTCAGTCCCTCTCCGGCTATCGATATACGACCACCATGAAGTACGAAGGGATCGATGACTCCGTTGCCGATTCTGGGACCGTGGAAATCCACGGCGAATACTCCGCTCCGGATCGGTATCACATGACGATCACTGATTCCTCAGAGGGCACGCGAAGCGAGTTTGTCAAGATTGGTAACGAACTCTGGGTCAATGACGATGGAGTGTGGACGAAGGTACCGGAGATGGCTGTAACTGCCATGTCTCAGAGCATCTTCAGTTTTGGCCTGGATTTTGTTTGGGGAACACTGGCAGAGGGACTGGAGACAGGGGCGAACTTTGTCGGCAAGGAGACAGTGAACGAGACCAAAAGCCTTCATTACTCGTCCACAAATTCAGATTGGGAAAAGAGCATCGACGCCGGTTTTGGAAACGCTCACGGTGATATCTGGGTCGCCGAGGCGGGTTATCCCGTCAAGTTTGTGTTCACCGCTTCAGGGACGGATGAGGATGGCAACTCTGGCTCGATCGAGTGGCGTTCCGACGTGACTGACGTTGACTCCCAAGTCACAATTTCCGCCCCAACGGAGGAGTGACTCGGTCCTGAGTTGTCCGACGCTACTGCGCACCATGAGCTAAGGCGGATGGCAGTTGCGGCCGAAGGCTATCAGTGGTGTCAGCCCTCACTTCTCCGCACGAGGGCCTCGTTCTGTTCTTCGCCTCCTGGAGCATCTGATGTCTATCTGTCGCTCACACCAATCAGCATACGGCGATGGAGGTGCGCATTCAACCTTGAAGTGAGACCGATGGCCAAGCTACTGGTACCCCCGAGAGGATTCGTAACCTCGGCTGTCCTTCGGACAGCTTGCGAGTTTCGCTTGGCAAAACTCACAGAGCTCCTCACCACTCGAAGCAAAAGCAAAACTGGGGCAGGTCCATCGTGCAAGTCCTGCCCCAGCTTTGCTTTACCCCCGAGAGGATTCGAACCTCCGACCTACGGTTTAGGAAACCGTTGCTCTATCCTAACTGAGCTACAGGGGCGTTTAGAACTCTTCAAGCATTAGGTACAGCTGTTTGGCCGCTGCTTGCTCGGCTTCCTTCTTGCTCCGTCCTCGTCCGTTCCCGCGATGACCGGCCACGGCAACTGTCACTGTGAACTGTGCGCGGTGTGCCTTGCCTTTTGTTTCGCTCAACGAATAGGCAGGGCGACATGAGAAGAGGCGCTGTGCCGTCTCCTGCAACAAGCTCTTGTAGTCACCGGTTGCGGATTGCTCAGTCATGCAGCGCTCGATTTCGTCCTTCAGGTAACGCATCACGAACCGCGATGCATAGGAGAATCCTCGTTCGAGGAATATCACGCCCATCAGGGCCTCAAACGCATTTCCCACATTGTTGGGCCGCTCGCGACCGTGGTTTGCCTCTTCGCCCTTCCCGAGGCGCAAGTACAGCGGAAGGTCAATCTCTTTTGCCTTCTCGGTGAGCATCGGTCGGCTGACAACTACCGATTTTGCCTTAGTTAAGGAATCGAGCAGAAATAACTTCCATAGTTTGAGGGGGTGTGGTATGATGTCGTCATGGCACTCCCAAGAGAAGAAGCGATAGACGATATCAGAGCAAAATCCTGGTAACGTCCCAAAGGTGTCGGGTAGGTTGCGGAAGTGCACCTGGTCCTGTTTACTTGTTGCTTAGAACTAGAAGCTACAAACAGGAGGAACCCAGGTGCAAAACAGATTATACATGGAACTAGTG
>CAJVYM010000146.1 GCA_913009415.1 uncultured bacterium | reverse complement strand
GTGGTGGGTGTATGGATAGAGGGAATGATAGATGTGTAATGGTGGAGTGAGTTCAGCATTGGTTCACGAAGTAATTCTATTATTTTTTTTTTTTCAAGCAGAAGACGGCATACGAGATATATCAGTGTGACTGGAGTTCAGACGTGTGCTCTTCCGATCTCCGCTCCAGGGGCCTCATCACGTTCTCCAGCGTCAGAAGATCCGGATCTGCTCCCGGGGCTAGTAAGGGACGCACGTCGTCCAGAACTCGATCCCAGTTGAGCTGCAAGAGTCGATCGCGCAGGGTGAGGCGCCAGTTTTCAGTGGTCAAGCGGGGGCCGATCCAATCAGTCTGCTGCAATGCATTGTTCAACATCGTCAGGTTGGGAGGAGGCCAATCCGGGTCGCTGAGATACCACAGCAGGTCGTAAAGATCACGACCCTTGGTGTACGGACGCTGCAGAACTTCGTGCATCTTGCCAGCAAACAGCGATGCGCGGTCGTGGTGCTGGAGCTGCAATATCACATAGCGTCGAATCACAGTCGTGGTCAGTCCCGCACCTGGCGGCGGATTTGTATTGACCTCTATCTTAACAGCCAGCACTTCACTCCTGTGGGGAGAAAGCCCTACCTCGTACGGTAAGCCGGGAAACCGAACAAATGCGCTGTGTACAGTCTTCTGGTCGCTAACCTTGATTGAAATATCGTACCCCTCGGCCTTGAACTCGGCCAGAATGGCGCGCAGGTAAGCGCGAAAATCGTAGTGATCTCTGGATCGCTCCAGGGCAAAGTCGAGGTCTTCCGAGTAGCGGGGGATAGAGTACAGAAACCGAAGCGCAGTACCACCATGAAAGGCAAGCGGGATCATCGCCCCTGCCCGCTGCAACATTCCCAGAATCCTGGCCTGCAAGTACTCGCGGGCTATATTACTCGCTTGCGCTGGTGTGGACGCCTTTTGTGTCAGTTCAGCGAGGTATTCCTTCATAGGGGTTCGTACTCCTCCGCCTCCGCGCTGGACAAGTTGGCAACATACGCTGCCATGCGGTGCAGTTTAGGTTTGCCTGCTTCCTCGGCCAGATGGTATAGCACATTCAGATCCAGGCGTTCTAGATTCTGCAAGCGCAGTTCACGCAGGTATGCTGGGTTATCCGCACCAGGGTGCAAGTACGCCAGATCCAGCAGCGCCTTCTCAGGTGTAGCGACGAAGGCCCTCTGTCCGGGGCTCACCTCCTCAAGACGATAACCAAAGAAGAGATCGACCTTGATGTGACGGAACTCGTAGGCCCCCAATGGCGTATTCCAGCGGCCGGGGCGAGAGGTGGAGACGCTAGTGACTACCGGTACTCCTTCTGGGATAAGGCTGTAATAGGCCAGTGCCGAATGAAGGCTGACGTAGGAACCGCGCACCATGCGGTTGGCGACAACAAATGGATGTGCCTTCACTCTCTGAAAAGGGGGCATAAGGGCGTACACCCCACGGCGCAATTGGTAGAGGCGCCCTGCACTCACCCAACGCGAGAGCTGCCTTCTTACATCATTCGGGTCCACAGCGCCGGCCAGAAGAATCTCGGTCCCAAAGACAGGTTCATCGCCGACAAGTTCGATCAAGCGTGAAAATTCCATGCACGTATTATGCCATAAGTGGCAAATTACTGTAACGAATGTCCAACTAACTCGGTTCTTTGCCCCGCTCAATACGAACTACCCTTGTACAGATCCAAGCATCGATTGTCCGAGCGCAGGAAACTCTTAATAGCGGCCGCACGACCGGTCGAACCCACGCTTACACGGTCATCTGTTTCCTACTTGTACGGGAATGTGAAGCGCTATAGACTACTAATTACAACAAGGAAAGCAGCAAAATACGTTCTGGGCACAGTAATCGAGGCGGTTATCATGAATCTCTCGGAATTGAAAGCACTTGTCCGCAAAGGTGAGTCGGAGCAGATCGAGTTCAAACGCTCCACCGGCCAGCGCACCAGCGCGGTTAAGACAGTCTGTGCCATGCTCAACGGGTTTGGTGGTTTTGTGATATTCGGCGTAAGCGACAATGGCGACCTCATCGGCCAACAGGTTTCCGCTAAAACGCTTGAAGACATTTCTACAGAACTCCGTAAGATCGAGCCGCCCGCATTTCCTGACATTGAGACAGTCAACCTGAAGGAAGACAAGGCGGTGATCATCATCTCCGTCCCGGGAGGCAAAGGACCATACACCTTCGACGGCCGCCCATATATTCGACGTGGCCCGACGACTAGCCAGATGCCTCGCGAGGAGTACAACCGACGGTTGTTGGAGCAGATGCATGCGACCCAGCGCTGGGAGAACCAACCTGTTCCCGACGGAGTGACCATCGACGATCTTGACGCCGAGGAGATCCAAATCACCCTGGATAACGCCATCCGGCTCGGCCGCCTGGAACCAACAACCCGGCGGGATCCCGAATCCATCCTTCGTGGCCTGGAACTCATCCATGCCGGCAAGGTGATCAATGCCGCCGTTGCGCTCTACGGCAAGTCTCACCGACTTAATCCCCTCTATCCCCAGCTCGAAATCCGGCTGGCCCGCTTTCGCGGCAGAGATCGCCTGGCGGACTTTGCTGACAACCGGCAGTACTGGGGCCATGCCTTTTCGCTGCTTCGGCGGGCCGAATCCTTTCTGATGGACCATGTCCCCATCGCAGGTCGCGTCATCTCCGGCAGGATGGTGCGTGAAGATCAGCCCTGGTACCCGCCCCGCGCCACTCGTGAGGCGATCGCCAACGCCATCTGCCACCGCGACTACACGATCCCGGGTGGTGCCGTGGCCGTGGCCATGTACGATGAACACCTGGAGATCACCAATCCCGGAACCTTTCACTTTGGCATCACCCCGGAGAAGCTTACCCGACCCCATGAGTCCAAACCCTGGAACCCGATCATCGCCAATGTGTTCTACCGCGCCGGTATCATCGAGCGCTGGGGCACTGGTACCCTAAACATCCTCGACTGGTGCAAAGAGAACGGGAATCCTCCACCCACTTGGCAGGAACAAGCGGGATCGATCTACGTGACCTTCTGGCCGGCGATCTTACCTGATGATGTGCAAGTCACCCCCGAAGTCACCCCCGAAGTCAGAAGAATGCTTTCTGTGATGTCCGGGAAAATGACGCGGGCAGAGATCATGGAGAGACTTGGGCTTAAGGATGAAAAGCACTTCCGGGGAAACTACCAGCAAGTCGCTGTGAAACAGGGTCTCATCGAGATGACCGTTCCAGACAAGCCGCGGAGCAGTAAACAGAAGTACCGGCTCACGGAGAAAGGCAGAAAGATAGTTCAAAGTTTGGAAAGCGAGCATAGCCAGGATTGAAAGATTTGAAGACACTGAAAGTTAGCAAGAGGCTAGTGAGCTGACGCGAGAGATCTAGTCACTTACCCATGCGCCCTTGCCCAGCCCTTCGGCCTCCGCGATCAGGTGTGTCTCGCAAGTCGGTTAAGGATCCGCACAACTTTGAGTGCTTGGGTATCGCCGGTAAAATCAGCGAGCGTAAATGGAACGATCACTTTGAATTGTCCTCTTCGGTTGGTGCTTATACGGGAATGTGTATGTCCGCTATGTGGAGTAAGTATAGGCGTTTACTGAACAGGATACATTGCGGTTCGCCGCTTGAGATACTCTGGACAGATTTAGTCATCGTTTCGACTTCATTAAGGTGACGAGGTGGCTATCGCCACGCCAGAGGAGAGTCGACACAGGAAAGTTCAATCACGGGAGAAAAGGAGGTGCTAAGAGACAACACGTCGGAGAAAAAGGGCGGGGACCTGCCTGCAGCAGGCATGTAGCCAACCACAGACCGGGGAAACCGGGCGACCCTTGATATCTGTCAGGAGTCAAGGTCAGCGATCAGCTCTTCAACGCTAGCAAATTCCTTGCCACGGCCACTCTTGATTTCTTCTAGTGCGGTTGCAAGCGTCTTATTTCCTTGTTCAGAGGCATACCGTTCATCTCGCTCCACAAGCTCCTTGGGAATATACTCCAGTTTTCCGTTGTTGAGCTTGCGGAATCTGTCAATGACTTTGAGACACCTGCTGGCTGAATTTTGTGTAGTTTCCCGTCGCTTGTTGTCGCCTTTGGCGGGTTGATCCACACTGCTTCTGGTACCGATTGTGGCGATGGCTCCTTTCGGACAAACCTCTCAGGGTGCTTTTGGTAAGCAACGAGCAACACCTCTTTCCTCGCTCTGAGAACAGCTTGTGCTCGTCCATAGTGAACCATTCCCGGAGTAAGTAGGCCAATCCCTGTATGCCGGTGCTCGTTGTTGTACCAGGAGAAGAACACCTGGCAGAAGCTGCGAGCATCCTCGA
>CAJVYM010000145.1 GCA_913009415.1 uncultured bacterium | reverse complement strand
CTTCTCTTATTTTGTTTTTTTTTGTTGTCTTTTTTTTTTTTTTTCAAGCAGAAGACGGCATACGAGATATATCAGTGTGACTGGAGTTCAGACGTGTGCTCTTCCGATCTCGAAGATCCGCGGATATCCGCGGGGGAAGAGATAGAAGTGATCGGAGGTTGTCGTCGCCCCCGATAGGAGAAGCTCGCTGCATCCGATCGCCGCGCTTATGCGGACCGCCTCGTCATCGAGCCCCTTCCACCTTTCGTAGAGAAAGACGAGCCAATCGAAGAGCTTGCTCTCAGAAGCGCCGGGGACGTTGCGAAAGAGCGTCTGATAGAGGTGATGGTGCGTGTTGACGAACCCGGGCAGGAGGATCTTCCCTTCCCCGTCAATCACATGATCGGCCTTGATCGCGACTTGCCCATCGGTGACCGCGCTGATCACGTTGCCATCGACGAGGACGCTCCCCCCGCGGATCTCGCGGCGCTCCCCGTCCATCGTCGCTACGAGGTCGAAGTTGCGGTAGAGTGTGCGCGCCATGGTTATTCCACGCTCAAGTCAACACTACCCGCCGTCTCCAGAAAGGCCGCCAACAGGGAGATCGCCGCTTCGAGGTCGTCCTGATGCGCCATCTCCACCACCGAGTGCACGTAGCGTGATGGGAGCGACAGGGTGATCGCCGCACAGCCAGAGCGTGCGCGCTGCATCGCCCCGGCATCGGTTCCGCCGCGCGGGAGAATCTCCATCTGGTAGGAGATCTTCCGCTCCATCGCCAGCTTTTTCATCGCTTTTACGAGCCCGACATGCGAGATGGAAGAGCTGTCCGCGAGCTTGATCGCCACGCCTCCTCCGAGCTTCGTTACCTGCTGCGCGCCGGGCACCCCTGGCATGTCGACCGCCAGCGTCGTGTCGAGTGCGATCGCAATATCAGGCTGAACCGTGAAGCCGGCGACCTGCGCGCCGCGCAGTCCCACCTCTTCCTGTGTCGTACCGACAAAGTACAGATCACAGGCGAGTTTCTTCGCTCGCCTTATCGCCTCGATCCCGATGTACAGACCGGCGCGATCGTCGAGCGCCTTTCCAGAAACGGCATCTTCCCCAACGAGAAAGTCCTGGCGCATTGTAACCATGTCACCGATCGCCACCAGCTCCCGCACACGCTCCTCCTTGAGGCCCAGATCGACGAACAGGTCCTTCATCTCAGGGAGTTTTTTTCGCTCCTCTGCGGTCATGATGTGGATCGGTTTGGCACCGATGCATCCGACGAGATCGCCCGTCTCTGTGTGCACAACCACCCGCTGAGAGATGAGTGTCTTAACATCGAACCCTCCCAACGGATGGATACGCAAGAAGCCCGTATCCTTCTCGATGTAGCTGACGATAAACCCGATCTCATCCATGTGTGCAGCGATCATCACTACAGGTCCATCGCCGGGCAAATGTGCGATAAGGTTCCCCAATTGATCGGTCTCGATCGTCTCGGCCCGCTCTTTCAACGCCTCCGTGATGATGCCACGGATCTCTGCCTCGTGCCCGGGCACGCCAGCCGCTTCGCTCAAGTGTTTGAGAAGCTCCATAGATCCTCCTTTAAATACATAGTGCACGTCATTCTACCTGACAGCGCTTCATGTCAGGAGAGTATGATACAGACTACGTCGCGGTCAATACAAACTGATGCCGGTGCGGTCTTGTTCTTAGTTGGCGCGCCAGACGGGACCTTGTCACTCTCGTAGAGAGGGCTGTATCATAACAATCATGATTCCGCTACGAGACTACACAAAGAGCAGGACGTTCCCGGCAGTCACGGTCACGCTGATAATCATCAACTTGCTGGTGTTCTCCTACCAACTGACGAAGAGCTCTCAGGAGACGCTGACGCTTAACGTCTCGTCCTGGCAGGCGTATCATATGAATTTCGCCGATTTGAAGCGGCCGGTTTCATACGTTCGAATCTCCCCACGCGAAGAATTCCTATTCTCCTACGGATTTATACCCGGTGAGCTGCTCGCGAGAGTGGATCTTCCTCCGAGGATTCCTTTTCCACTGTGGGTCACGCTGTTCACCGCGATGTTCATCCACGGCGGGCTGTTGCACATCTTGGGAAACATGTTGTACCTATGGATCTTCGGCGATAACGTGGAGGATGCGATGGGGCACGGCAAGTTCCTTGCCTTCTATCTCCTGTGCGGGCTCATTGCCACTGCCACGCAGAGTGCGATCTCTCCGCACAGCGCCATTCCGCAGATCGGTGCGTCCGGTGCGATCGCCGGTGTTCTTGCCGCTTACTTCATGCTCTACCCCTATTCGCGCGTTCTCACGCTTATTCCAATCTTCTTCTTCATCCGATTGATCCGCATCCCCGCAGCAATCCTCCTCGGCTTCTGGTTTATGTTTCAGGTGATAAGCGGGGCGGGAGCGATCGGTGCTTCCGGCGGTGGGGTCGCCTTCTTCGCGCACATTGGAGGCTTCATTGCCGGAGGGCTCTTGGTATTTGCCTTCCGCCGCCGCGGCATCCCAGTTGTCCTCTGGGAGGCGATTCGCCGCAGGCATTGAGCGATGCATCAGGTCGAAGTGCAGAGCAGCCGTTTGGCACTTCACATCGAGGGATAAAGTTGGTATCATGAGCTATCCGTCTAGAGATCGATAAAGGGGTGATGAGTAATGAGAATAGGTGCCCTTGCGGGTGTTGCTGTCGCGTTTGTCCTGGTTGCAAGTCTGGTCGCGGTCGCTGCCAATACTGTGCTGACCGATCACGCTCCGATCGTCATCGGGAGCAACTACGAGTTTACGCCTGAGAATGGCGTCGTCGCCGGTTCCGGAAAGGTGGATGATCCGTACATCATCTCCGGCTGGAGGATCGATGCCGGCTACAGCCGTTACGGGATCAGTATCCACCGCACCGACCGCTACTTCGTGATCCGTAACGTGAATATCAGCGGTGCATCGCAGGCCGGTATCTTCTTAAGCTACGTTGAAAACGGAACCGTCAGGGACTGCAAGGTTTCCGGTAACTGGATCGGGATCGTTCTCAATTTCGCTTCTGCTGACCTGATCAAGAAATGCACGTTGAGTTCCAATACCGATGGGATTCACCTCTACTTCTCGCACGATAATCAGATTCTGCAGAATACTCTCGTGAAGAACGACACCGCGATCTGGCTCGACGCGTCGAACAACTCAGATATCATCGGAAACGATATTTCTTCAAATCACATGGGCGCCTATCTCGACCTGGGATCGCAGGGGAACCTCCTCTACAACAATGCCTTCGTGAATAACACCCACAACGCCCACTCAGTTAGTGTCAATAGCTGGGACAAAGACGGCGTGGGAAACTACTGGTCCGATTGGAAGGCAGTCGACGCCAATAACGATGGAATCTGGGACTCCCCGTACGTCATACGAAGCAAGGGCGATCAGGACAACTTCCCGCTAGTGAAGGCGCCGCAGGAGCAGGGAAAGTCGAAGGCAGCTACCAATAATTAAGCGATGAGTTGGGCATGGGCTGAGCGCCTTAACAAAGGGGTAACGGTGAAGTATCTTGCGTTGAGCGTGTTGTTGGTTGCGTCTGTGTTATCGGTGCAGGCGCTGGCAACGGACTTTCCCATCGTGGGATCGCAGGCACCCGACTTCAGCCTTCCCGATCTCTCTGGAGCGACATACCCCTTGTCTGACTACATCGGGCATCCCATCGTCATCAACTTCTGGACGACCTGGTGTGGAGCGTGCACCTACGAGTTTCCCGTTCTCGAACAGTTTAAACAAGAATATGCTGACCAAGTTAGTTTGATTACGATCTGTGCGGGAAACTCGCAGGATGAGGCACGCGCCGCAGTGGAGAAGAAGGGAGTCGATTTTCTCGTCTTGTACGACGAAGCGGAGATCATCTCAAAAGCGTATCAACCACCCCGGCCGCACGACAAGAGACGCATTGTGGCCTTTCCCTTCAGCGTCTTCATCGACGAGACGGGTAAGGTTGTCTACGCGAGGATCGGCACGTTCACCGATCTCGACAAGCTGGTGTCTCTCCTGCAGGATGCGGGAATCCCGCTCACCACGTCCACACCTCGATCCTCCGACGCTGTGCAGCCGATAAAGCACAGGTCGAGAGCAGACGAATAGTGAAGAGAAGAGTAACGTTCATGGCGGTCGGACATAGCCGCTCACATGATCGAACCGTCATACCACAAGCGTAAATAGGGAGGATCTATGTCTGCTGAGAAGCTTTCGCAACACCTGCGTGGGGAGGTCCCCTACCCGCTGATGCACGTCCTCATCCAGGACATGCAGATCGGAAGAGCACACGTCTGAACTCCAGTCACACTGATATATCTCGTATGCCGTCTTCTGCTTGAAAAAAAAAAAAAACAGAAAAAA
>CAJVYM010000144.1 GCA_913009415.1 uncultured bacterium | reverse complement strand
GGCATTCAACGCCACCATTGCCAGGATTGTGCGCCGGGCATGTGGCTACCGTGACTTAGAATACCTCTACCTTAAGATCAGACAAGAGGCGATAACATTGTGATCAGCCATCCTGCGAAAGAGCCAGTCTTTTGTGGATTCCAGAGCACAGAGAAGTTCGCTGAGTTTCGGGACCGTTGGCACCGATCGCCCTTGTTCGTACCGGGCGTAGGTGTTCAGAGAGGTGGATCCAAGTCTTCGAGCGACCTCTGCAAGCGTTAAGCCGGACTTGATTCGCGCACGCCTAAGGAGGAAGGCCGTGAGGGCAGCTTCATCGGAAGCACCAACTTCGAAATACTCGCCCTTGCCGGGGAAGACCTGAACTTTGAACCCGGGCTTATTAACTAAAGTTTCGATGGCATCTGCGATCATCTCGAACGCTTCCCTTTTAGTTCGCCCTTGCGTGACTACGCTCAAAATAGGTACTTCTATTGCCCAATACTTGCCTGACTTAAAGACTTGCCCAGCAAATCTCATACTTCACCTCCCGCAGCCTCTTTCAGGATGGCCTTGGCGGTGTATTCGTTGATCTTATTGTGCCTTCGCAGTACGAGATCCCTTTAGCCATTAGACCAGTTATCATGACGGCTTCCATGCCGGGCCAGAATCCATCCGAGATTGCGTAACTTCTTCTCGAGGTCCCGCCGTTTCATGATCCAATACTACACCAATATGTGTATTTATGAAATCGGGATGAAGGAAGCTCCAGAGTCAGCCGAGCAACTCAAAGATCAGCTTCTTACTCCGTTCTACTTCAACTTCGAGGCCGTTACGAACCGCATTTGAGTGGGTGCAGAGCTGATTCCAGACCATCACTGCCCGGGCTACTTCTGACTGGTCGATGTCCTCTTCTCCAGAGGCGCGTAGGTAAGCCGACAATGAGTTCGATGCCTCCATTCCGGAGATTACCCACCAGTCATCTGGACACTCGCTATGGATGCGTGTGTCCCAGAGATACGCCAGGTCCGTGAGGCCCAATCCCCGATGCGCATAACCCCAATCGACGAAATAAAGGCGATTCCCCGCCAGGATAGTGTTCCCAGGATGAACGTCGCCATGGTTGACGGTCTGGAGGCCTGCTTCCAGGGGAGCCAGGATCTGCCGACAGCGATATTTGGCCTTGAGATCGCCAAAAGACCAGAGGGCATTGAGTTCTGCATCAAGCAACTCGTGCCCTGTCGCATATTCGCAATGGGTAACGGGCGACTCCACGGGCCCTGAATGTTTCTGCGAAAGGTGAAACCGGCCAAGGAGAGTGAAGGCGTCGGGCAGCAGTGAGCGATGTTCGTGTCACAAGTCAGCGCCTTCAAGCCACTGCCAGACTGCGAGCGTGCCTTCAGCCGTTCTGACAGCGGCCAGCATTCTGGGCGTGGGGAGGTCACTTGTTGAAAGGATCGTACAGTAGTACCGAAGCTCGGCTTCCCCTCGCCAGTCACCATTGGGGATCCATCGAAGAAACGCATACAATGCCCCGTCTGAAAGGCGAAACGAATTACCCTGGATGACCCGGACTCCATCAGGAGTCCGTGGTGCAAACTCAGGAATATGCTCCCAAAGTAACTTACTGATACGATTGACGGTTATCGTCGTTTGCATCCTGCACCAACCCCGCTAACAACGATCAGCTCGCAGCCCTACAACATAGCAGGGACGAGCGTCATTCGCTAGCATCGTTGTTCTCGATCCATATTCCCGCTCTTCTATTTCACTGGCAACATTGCGAGGCACGGCTTTTCCGGTTCAGCCGATTAAGTTAACCGCAGAGGTGTCAAAGGCTTCTTCCGGAGTGCCATGCCAGCTACCGTCGTTAAACACGCATGCCTCATACGCCTCGTGGCTGTAGGCGTAAAAGGCCATTGACCACCGATCGTCATACCCAAAGTATCGAAGGCGGCACAAGTGCGTTGGCGTGTTGCGCAGCCGCTCGATGTGTTCCTCAAGGGATTCCCCGTACAGCTCAGCGTCGTAGTTGGTTGAAACGTGCGGCTCAGTGTACGCGTCGATATAGCAGAACTGCGCACGGAACCGAACGTCGATCCGGTTGTACTTGCCGACGTAGTGTTTCTGAGCGTGGTCCAGGATACGTTGACGAATGCGTGACTTGATCGAGTCTGGTATCTTCCTGCCCCCAGACTGAGGATCGTAGACCCATATTTTCTTTGGCATCGGTTGTTCCTTATCCCCGGGTCGAATGTTTGCGCTAAGTTGCGGCGGTGGATCGCAGTAGAACAGGCGTCAGCATAGCCCCTTCTGGGAATCCTCATATTCAGGTTGATCTATGTATTCCCACATCTCATTTTGATGCAGCCAAATCGGGTCTGCATTTCTGCGGATGAATTCATCCACATCCATTCCGTCAATAGTCGGTGGACGTTTAACGCGTTTCTGTTTCCCGTTAACAAGAACAGTCATGTATTCACGCTGCCGACGCTTCTTCTCTGCCTTCTCGGTAGGTGCAAGTTTGCGTTTACGTTTTCCCATTTGTCATCCTTAATCTCCAATAATGATTAGCTTGCAGTATTGCAGGGGCAAGCGTCATTCGCATGCACTGCTATCCTTCTTCCTCGAATTCCCGCTTCCATTTCTACGTATTGACATTGCTATTCGCATGCACCATCGTACAGCCATGAAACTGTTCGGTCAAATTCATCAAGCTCGCCGTGCAAATCCCGTTGATAAGGGATAGAGAGAGTAGAATGATCTCATGAGCGAGACGCTTGAAAGGATTCGACAGGTCGTGCGGAACCGGGAAGTCAAGATATCAGATCACGGTTACGATAAGCTGGCAGAAGACGGCATATTCGCAAAAGGCATAGTGTCCGACGTGAAGGATGCCGTGATGGTGGAAGATTATCGGCTCTTCGTCGTTTCGAGTGGGTAACAGACCACTAGCGCGTGCTCGCAATGCTGCTCTAAGCAATCCAGGAAGCCATGAGAATTCCAACTGCGACAAGGAGAGAGACTGCCCCTTGGTTGAAACACCAACACCCCTTCTCTCGCCCGTTCGTTTCACTCACTCAAGACGCAGAGGTATCGCGATACCAAGCTCGCTGAGAAGTCATGAGTCCTCAGTCCAGAGTCTTCGGTCTAGAACCCATCATTCATCACTGTCTTTCCGCTGTTCCCTGCGTCTCTGCGCCTCTGCGCGAGTATGGTTTTGAGGATGCTGTGCTGTTCCGAGTGGGTCATTCTAGCGTTCGAGTCGGTTTAAGCAGCTACTCCGAAGCCGAGCGTGTCTACGCGGCAGCATCGCTGGGCCGGTTACCCACACCAAATCGCGAGGAGCCAGATTATCCAGAGTATCAGAAAGGGCTCTGCGTGTTGGTGTTGCAAAGGGACCGAGACGGCAAGCTAATACATGTTGTTTGGGGAATTCCAGAGGATGCAATCTGCCTGCGGCTGCTATCATGAGTTACAGACCGGATCCCAACCGATGGACGGCTGACTTCTTGAGGAGGCGGAAGTGAAGAAACGACATCACGCGAAACTAGTACACGAAGGGAGATACGTGGCAGAGGTTGACGGACGTGACCACGTCGAACTCGTCGAAACCGACGAAGGCTGGTCTCCTTACCTATCATTGGAGAACGCGTACAAACCCGACGCCGTTCGCGAGGCACTACATCGAGGCGATGTAGAAAGTGCGGCGCGCCTCTCTCGCGTCTTCAAGCTTACACCTGTCACACCGTAGTCCCCTGCTGGAGAACCAGCAGCTGTATCAAACGCGCGACAGAGTTACGCGGTGGTGAGTCACGTCCTCCCCGAACGACAAGAAAGTGCTTCCGGTTACTGCTGTTCAGAAAGACCGTCTGCTTAGCGTTCCTTGTGCTATGGGGCTACACTGCGCTTTCAAACTCGGTTCGGAGTGAACGCATCATGGCAGCAGCATAGTAATCCGCTACACGGTAGACAAGCATCTGCCCCTCTATCCTCACGCGCATAAGCTACCTTACGCAGTGCAAGTAAAGTGAATTTGAACCGCTTCAAAAGCAAAAAGCCAGCAACAGGAGAATACTCGATAGCAAGGCTAGCTTCATGGGCGGATTATGCCTCACCCCCAAAAAACAAGAACACCGTTGCCGATTGTGTGTCTCGCTACGGTGTTTCTGCCTCCATCTCTTCCCAAAATCCCTCGTGTCTTATACCCTCTGTTTCTCGAATCTGTTGCCGCGACCTGTCCAATATCTTCCGGAACTTGGGCGTGTAAGCCAACACCAATCGTTCCAACTCTTCCTCGTCTCCTACCGATAGCAGTACTGCCACCGGCTTCCCATATCGGGTTACGATGATCGGCCCTTCATTGGCTGCATTTAAATATGCAC
>CAJVYM010000143.1 GCA_913009415.1 uncultured bacterium | reverse complement strand
TCGTGACAAGGGCAAGTCACACAAGGAGGCGATCATTGCGGTCATGAATCGGTTTATTCACGTTCTCTACGCCATTTGGAGGGATAACCGACCCTACTACCCCTTGACACAAGCATAGCTTGTTACGTACCGTGTTGTCTTCCCCATATGAGTACAAGGTCGACGCACCAAAGCCATGATTTCGGAGCTCAATACCTCGCCTACGCAGCCCCGCGCCAACGCTTCGCCGCCCCCTTACACGGGTAGCCGACGCATGACTCGGGTCCGTAGCGGCTCGCTACGCCTTACCACGTAGTGGACTTTCACCACTTCCTCCATGCCGGTTTTTACCGGCGCTTTCACCCATCACTGGCAAGCAGCAAGCTTGGGGTAAAGTCGCGCAGGGTGGAGCCGCCGACGAATTCGCGCAGCAGGGAGTTACCCGGAATCCTCTTAGATGTGTACGAATCGAACCAACGCAGGAAGGCGAGCAGACGCTCGGCCTCAATCCGCGGCCTCGGAGCTCGAATCTGTAGTAGAAGCGGCTCAACGAGTGGTTTGAGAACGGATAACTCATAGGCGAGCGCCGAATTGAACATCACGTCCGCCTGTTCCTGATAAGGGAAGATGTTCTGCTTCTCTCCCCGCCGCACGTTGTCCCACATCTCCAGTGTTTTCTCCGCCGGATACCCGCGATAAACGGCATCGCGAACGATCCGTCTTATCAGGCGCGTATCGGTTGTGGAGACACGGTTGTGGCTGTCCAGGTTGAGCTGTGTCAATGCCGAAACGAAGATGCGGAATACCTCCCCGTCGGCAAACCCTTCCAGAAGCTTTGGGTTAAGGCCGTGAATCCCTTCCACAATCAGGATCTGATCGGGCTTCAGTCGAATCGTATCCCCATCCTCACGTTGCCCCTTCTGGAAGTTGTATCTGGGAATGGTCACTTCTTCACCGGAGAGCAGAGCATGCAATTGCTCCTGGAAGTAGTCAACATCAAGAGCGGATAGGGAATCAAAGTCGATCTTCCCGCCACGGGCCTCCAGTTTTGCTCGCGGAATGAAGTAGTTATCCATCCCCAACGGATACGGATGAATCCCATTTGCGACAAGCTGCACGGCCAAGCGCTTGGAGAAGGTCGTCTTTCCCGATGATGACGGACCAGCGATGAATACTAGGCGATGCTTCGCATCATGCCGCCTGGCAAGGGTGGAGGCAATCTCAGCGATCCGCTGCTCGTGCAGTGCTTCGGAGACAAGCACCACCTCCTCGATTCTTCCGGAACGGATCGACTCGTTCAGGGAAGCGACGTTACGTATCCCAACAACATCCAGCCACTCTCCGTACTCATTGAACACCCGGCGCAGCTCAGTGAACCGCTGTGCTGGGAGAAGACGCGTTGGGTCCTCGCGCCGTGGAAAACGGAGGATGAAACCGTCCGAGAAGCTCTCCAGGGTGAACGTGTGCAGCGCGCCCGTCGTTGCTACCATGTATCCGTACGAGTAGTCGGAGAAGCCATTGAGCGAATAAAGGTGGACGTGATCGTCCCCCACGTCTTCCAGCAACCTCACTTTGTCGTGTTCTCCACGCTCCGAGAATATCGCGGCTGCCTCAGGAACACTGGCGCGCAGGCGCTCGATCGGCAGGTCATCGGAGACAAGCTGACGCATGTGCTCCTTAAGGTTCGCCAGCTCCTCTGTGGTGAACGTGTCTCGATCCTCCACCCGGCAGAAGTATCCGCCGTAGGGAACGGAATAATCAACGAAAACATGCGCGCGCGGATAGAGATCATGGGCGGCGACGATCAACAGGAACGAGAGGCTACGGCAGTAGATGCGCATCCCATCAGAATCGGAGACAAATATCGGCTCAACGTTGCCATCGATCACTACTGGCCAAGCGAGCTCGCGCAACGTTCCATCGACGATCGCTACAACGGGGGGATTGTCGCGATCGGGATAGGCGGTCTTTAGGAAGTCATGCAGAGGCGTATCGCGTGGACCGGCAAAGATCCTTCCATCGGAAAGCGTTATCTGCACTGTCTCTCTCGGTTCACCCGGTTCGATTAGCTGCCTTTTGTTAGTCATTCTGTTAGCCTCCGTATGGGGGAACTACTCTATCTCTTGCCTGTAGGGTTGTCAAATGGAGAGAGCGGTCAGCAGTCAGCTATCAGCTTAAAGCTCACAACCCATTGGCTTGACGGAGACCCAGATTGCCGCTAGCTTTTGATCTTAGCTGATGGCTCTATTCATGTTAGATGTTGGTACTTATGGATCAAGAACATCCTACCGCAGTTAGGAACCATGCTTGAGGGATAGCCACGGTGGGATTTTGATTTGGCCAGCGATGCCCATTATCTATTGGTAATCGTACACCATCAACAGCTAACATGAATAGAGCCTAGCAGATAGCTGATAGCTATCTGCTGACTGCTACTTGCCAATTAATGGCAGGATGTTTTTGATCAGTGTATCGATGGTTCTGTTGGCAGCATCCAGTACGCGGTTAGTGGATGGTTTTCTCGTATCATCCCCACGCAAGCTGGAAACGGACACTCCGTAGGTCGCTGCCTCGGTCTGCCACAGCGGCGGGATGTCATCCGGGAGGGTGACATCGTTCATCTGTGCCCAGGCGAGCGTCCACGCGCGCACGACGTTCTCCACTGCGTATCCGCCGCCGCCGAAGGCAAGCCACGGCATGTTGAGCGCACGCACGCGTTTGACGTAGCTCTCGAATGTGTTCAGGCTCATCTCGAGGTTAGCGACACGATCGCCGATGAGCGCGTCCGCGCCGAGCTGCGTTACGATGACATCGGGGGAGAAGGCATCTATCGCCGGGAAGACAACATCGGTCAGGACGCGTTCGTACACATCGTCACGCGAACCTGGTGGCAGCGGAACGTTCACCGCGTAGCCGCGCCCTTCATCTTTGCCCGCTTCATCTGGAAAGCCCGTTCCGGGGAAGATGGTATGCCCGTCTTGGTGCGTTGATATCGTTAGCACACGATCTGTGCTGTAGTAGGCGTATTGCACGCCGTCTCCGTGGTGAGCATCGATGTCGACATAGGCGACACGCTTCCCACCAGCAACAAGGACGTTGATTGCTAGCACGACATCGTTGATATGGCAAAACCCGGACGCGCGCGCGGGCATGGCGTGGTGCAGCCCTCCGGAAGGATTGAACGCGATCGACGCTGCGCCGGAGAGGATCTGCCGCGCGCCGTCAATGGATGAACCAGCGACGAGCATCCCCCACTCGTAGACGCCTGGGAAGACGGGGTTGTCCGGCGTCCCCAGGCCATGCGTAAATTGGTTAGGGACCCACATCCCTGAATCAGCGAGCCTGAGGGCTTCTAGATAACCGGGATTGTGGAACGTCAACGCCTCTTCTTCCGTCGCCTCGCGCGGTTGACAAACGGTGACTCCATCGCGATCGATAAGCCCGTAGGCGTCCATCAGATCATAGGCAAGGCCCAGGCGATAGATCTTGAACGGATGATACTCACCAAAGTCAAACGATAATAGCTTCCGCGGATCAACGATACAATTGCTCACCATGGACCTCCTTTGCGCGAGGATCATACAGCGTGCACACGCTGAGGGCAATCATTCTAACGTGAAACGTGGAGCAGGGAGTGCCGACCTGAAGAGGAAGCTGGTGGTACCATGGTTTTGTGTCAAGTTTTGAGGCTCCTTAGCGTTTGGAGTGGGTAACGCCTCCTAATCTCAAATGGGGACGAAGTATGGGTTGATCTTCCTGAAGTTCAGTTTGCCTGTAAGAAGATAGACAATGATTCTGAAGTTCTTGACACTACGGTATCCTCTGGCTTTTGCTTTAGCTGTCTGAATCAATGAGTTCAACCCCTCTAACAGGCCATTGTTGACCTGAGACCGCTTCCAGTTGATCACTCTCTCCCAGTGCCTGTTGATCGTGTGCGCAGCTGTTCGCATTGGCTCTAACCGGGAATGCGGCGCCCACCAATACCACTTGTTGAGTAGGGTGATAAAGTCAGGCAGTGAACGGGCGCTGTATATCTCCTGAAAGTTCTCCCTGATGTGAAGAGCACGAATCGTCTTGAGATTGAGCTTGGGCACTTCAAGAGAGGCCAGTGTCTCTTCTTGCTTCTTGCTGAGATTACTACGGTTCTTCAGCACCAGATACTTCTCCCCCTTGAGCAGCGGGCTCTCCTTTGCCTCCTCCTTCCGTACCTTGTCGACAGCCGTATTGATCACTTTCAAGATGTGGAATTTGTCAAAGGTAATCTCCGCTTGCGGTAGGTTCTCTCTCACCCCTCTTTTAAGGTTCATCCGGAATTTGCGTACCTGGGAGCAAGAATGTGGACACGGCCTACCTTCAGCCGGTATAAAGACCGGTTAATAGACAAAATGGAGGTCAAGCCATGTCCACATCGTTATTGTACCAC
>CAJVYM010000142.1 GCA_913009415.1 uncultured bacterium | reverse complement strand
CAGCAGGAGTGGCGTCCGGTGTGTGTATACGACACGTCCAGTGAGTCGTGCTACTGCTGTTTTTCGATTTTTGATAAGTTATTTTTTCTGTTATTTCTCGTTGTTATTTTTTTTTTTTTAATGATACGGCGACCACCGAGATCTACACTCTTTCCCTACACGACGCTCTTCCGATCTACTTGAAGAGATCGTAGAAAGGAGCGATGCGAATGAAAGATCGACAAAGAGCGGTTCGTCGTTCAAAGTTTGAGGTTCTGTCAAAGGATGATCAAGAGAAGATATATTCTGCAGCGCTTGAAGTGCTAGAGAAGACGGGGATGCGACTCCACGAGCCAGAAGCTCTGTCTCTGTTAAAGGCCGCTGGAGCAACGGTCGAGAAGGACATGGTTCGCTTTCCGGTTCGGCTCGTTGAAAGAGCCCTAGAAACCGCACCTAAGGAGGTCCTCCTCTACACGCGAGATGGTCAACCTGCTCTGTTACTCAATACCCAAAACTCCTATTTCGGCAACGGATCGGATTGTGTGTACATTTTGGATTCCTTTACAGGTGACCGGAGAAGATTCACAAAAGAGGACGTTGGGAACGCTGCGCGTGTCGTTGATGCATTAGAGAACCTCGATTTTGTGATGCCAGCAGGAATCGTATCTGATAAGCCCGTGTCGGTGGCTGACGTTCACGCCTTTCAGGTAACCACTTTTAACACCGTGAAACCCGTTTGTTACACCGCGATGACTCGTCAAGAGACTGCGGATATCATCGATGTAGCAAGCATTATAGCGGGTGGAGAGGATGAGCTGCGTAAGAAGCCCTTCCTTATCCAATACATTGAAACCTCAAGCCCCCTTAGTTATTCAACGGGCGCTGCAGAGATGCTTCTGTTGTGTGCGGAAAGAGGAGTTCCAATCATCTGTTCTCCAGGCCCTATAGCTGGGGCGTCCGCACCGGCCACGTTAGCTGGTATTCTCGTGCTCCATTTAGCGGAGTCCCTGAGCATGTTAGTAATCTCTCAACTTAAAAACGAGGGTACGCCGGCAGTAATCGGAGGTTGTGCCTCCGTCATGGACATGAAGACAACCGTTTCTGCTTACGGCGGGCCGGAATTCTGGCTTTTGAACGCCGCACTCACTGAACTCTGCCATTCCCTAGGCCTGCCTATGTTCGGCACGGCCGGGTGTAGCGATGCCAAGAAAGTTGACGGCCAGGTTGCCATAGAATCTGCGCTCTCCGCTGCGACGCAATCCCTCTGTGGGGCGGACTTAATTCACGATGTAGGGTATATAGACTCAGGCCTGACCCAATCCTTTGATAGCTTAGTGATCGCGGATGAGATTCTTGGAATGGTTGATAGAATACGGACTGGGATCGAAGTCGATGATGAGCGCCTCGCTGTGGATCTCATCGATAAAGTTGGGGCTGGGGGGAATTACATGGCCCAACCGCATACCGTAAAGTATTTCAGAAGCGAATTTTGGATGCCAGAGCTCCTGACCAGAGAGAACTATGAAAGTTGGATCGAGGGTGGAAGCAAGACCCTTGAAGAGCGGGCTAACGAGAAAACCAAATCTATTTTGAATGACCACAAAGCTCCTCCACTGGGAGAAGAGATAAAGGAAGAAATATTTCACTTCCTTGAATCTAGAGAGGCTAAAATTTGAACGGTAAGAGATGATAGATATCAGCTCAAAAGGAAAAAGGGGGAAGTAAATGCTCGATAAGATCAAACAGGCGGTACTAGCTGGGGATATGGAGGGTATCGCTGAACTTACGAACCAGGCGTTGGCACAGGGTATTGGAGCACGTGAAATCCTCGATCAGGCATTGACCCCAGCGATGGACATCGTCGGGGAGGAGTATGAGAAAGGGGATCGTTACGTGCCTGAGATGCTGATCTCCGCCGAGGCGATGAAAGGTTCCGTGGCGGTCCTCAAGCCGCTTCTGGTTGAGGCCGGGGTGAAGGCACGCGGCAAGGTCGTGATCGGTACCGTCGAAGGTGACCTGCACGATATCGGGAAGGACCTTGTGGCGATGATGCTCGAAGGGGCGGGGTTCGAGGTTGTAAACCTCGGAGCAGAGGTAACAGCAGAGGAGTTCCTCAAAGCGGCGAAGGAACACGAGCCCGACATCATCGGAATGTCCGCGCTGCTGACGACGACGATGATCCACATGCCAGAGGTCATCGATGCGCTTCAACAGGCCGGTCTCCGGGACCAGATAAAGGTGATGGTCGGGGGGGCGCCGGTTACCCAAGAATACGCTGATAAGATCGGTGCCGATGGTTACGCCCCAGACGCAGCCAGTGCAACCAAGCTGGCAAAAAGCCTTTTATGAATGATGTCTAAGGGAGAGGGTGGGAAGGCAAAGATCACCATCCTGCCTCAGAAGAGGGCGATCCTTCTTCCGGTAGGGGAGAACCTTCTTAGAGCCCTTCACGAAAACGGGCTTGCTATACCGAGTCCATGTAACGGTGCGGGTACCTGTGGACAGTGCAAGGTCAGGTTTGAGCAAGGCGCCCCCCCTCCTACTGATGGGGATCGTCGCTTCCTCAATTTACAGGAAATCCAGGATGGCTGGCGTCTATCTTGCCTCCACAAGGTGGAAGGTGAAGCAAAGATCCACCTCGTGTCACAGGTTGGAGAGTTAGAAACCAAGGGCCAAAAGGACAGTCCTCTGGAAGGGGGAGAGATCGACCCTGGAATTGAGGCACACTTTCTCCAGCTATCGCCCCCCGTACGGGATGATCAGCGAGCAGATCTCCTCCGACTGCAGGAAAGGTTGGGACAAGAGCTAACGGTTCCCCTACCGGTCTTGAAAAAACTTCCCTCCATCCTGCGTGATAACGAATTCTCCCTGACGGTGATCAAGGCAGAGAACGAGGTCCTTAACCTTCTACCGAACGACCATTTAGATGAGATCTATGGAATGGCGATCGACATCGGAACGACCACCCTTGCTTGCTACCTGTTTGAGCTTGTAGGTGGTCGCCAGCTGGCCGTTGCCGCGGGCAGCAATCCGCAGAGCACTTTCGGCGCCGATGTAATATCCCGAATCGGGTACGTTCGCGAACAGAAGAAGGGCTCAGAAGAGCTTCGAAGACTAGTAGTAGATGCGCTGAACGAGCTCATCACCAGGATGGTGCGGGAGGTGGGGATAGAAAGAGACGCTATCTATAAGGTTACCGTTGTTGGAAACCCCACCATGCTTCACCTCTTCCTCGGCATCGACCCTTTGGCTATCGATCACAGCCCTTATGTTCCTGTTATCCAGAATGGTTTGACTCTTAAAGCCGAAGAGGCCGGCCTGGCTGTCTTCCCGCTCGCCAGGGTCGAGACCCTGCCTGCTGTTTCAGCTTACGTGGGATCGGATATTGTTGCGGGCATCCTCTACGCAGATATGGGGGCTAAGGATGAGATTGAGCTATTCTTAGACATCGGGACCAACGGTGAGGTCGTCCTGGCAGTCGACAGCAGGATGTTCGCTTGCTCCACGGCGGCCGGTCCTGCCTTCGAGGGGGCCTCGATCTCTCAGGGGATGAGCGCACTCGATGGGGCCATCCATCGGGTGACCATCGAGGATGGCGGGCTTTCTTGTTCGGTGCTCGGTGGGAAAGAGGCGCGGGGGATCTGTGGCTCGGGGTTACTCGATGCAGTGGCTGTACTTCGAGAGATTGGGTTGATCGACAGTTCGGGGCGGCTTTGCAGAACCGAGCACCCCCTCTCATCGCAGATTGAAGGGGAGGGGACGAAAGCCAGGTTCGTCCTCTCTGATGGGGTATATCTGACCCAGAAGGATATCCGCGAGTTTCAGCTTGCCAAAGGGGCGATCAGAGCAGGGATTGAGGTTATGTTGGAGCATGCCTCGATTGGCTCGGACGATATCGATCGCATCCTCGTGGGGGGTGCCTTTGGATCTTCGCTCTCCCCATCGAGCCTGCTGCGCACTGGCCTTCTCCCCTCGATCGATGCAGAAAGGATCATCTCCTTAGGAAATAGTGCGGGGCAAGGGGCTAAGCTTGTTCTGCTCAATCGCAGAAATAAGCAACGCTTGCAGCCACTGATTAAGAGAACAAACTATATTGAGTTATCATTTATCAAGGAATTCTCTCAAAAGTTTATCCAACACATCAATTTTCGACAGTTGAACAGCTCCTAAGGAAGCGAGCAACAATAACCTTCCTAAAACATTGTTTGTGCCTACGGCCTGCCTGCTTGGCAGACAGGTAGAATCTTGGTAACGTCCCAAAGGTGTCGGGTAGGTTGCGGAAGTGCACCTGGTCCTGTTTACTTGTTGCTTAGAACTAGAAGCTGCAAACAGGAGGAACCCAGGTGCAAAACAGATTATACATGGAACTAGTGGGCAGTCTATCGGAGGAGGGGTTCTCGTTAGATGAGCTGGTGGTAAAGGTAAAGGACCTGTTTGAGACGGAAGGGATGG
>CAJVYM010000141.1 GCA_913009415.1 uncultured bacterium | reverse complement strand
ATAGTACAACTCGCTGAGACAAAAACCAAGGAATATTCGTTGATCTTTAGTGAGCACAATACAGCTCTAGAAACACGCAAATCCTGATTAGAAACGGCTTTCTTGATTTTGGGCAAGGGAACATCCGCTGTAAGCTGATAGCTGATAGCTGACCGCTGAAAGCTCGTACATCTTGCGCTCTTTGCGTTCTTGAGCGAGTGTTAGCGAGCAAGCGCGAGGATTATCTTCTCGAGAACGTCGCAGACGAGCTGCGACGCTACGCAAGCGCCTTTGGATGGCATTCTTACGTAGCGGCGGAGCTCGCCTCCGACGTTTGACAATGAGATACAAAGAGACCCTCGCCAAGAACACCAAGAACGCCAAGAAAAGCAAAAAAAGAGGGGGAAAGAGCAGCAAAGAACCACAATAATGAAAGAGGATCAGGAGCTTTCCATGGCACATGAAGATCATTGACGAGGCAACGTTGCTATTGCTACCTCCTATGACCCAATCTGGGATAAGATTAACGGGCGATGAACAAGAAGACGATTACCATCGTCTCTGGGTTGCCTCGCTCGGGGACGTCGATGATGATGATGATGCTCCACGCGGGCGGGATGGATCTCCTCACCGACAACATCCGCCAGGCGGATGTTGATAATCCAAAAGGATACTACGAGTTTGAACTAGTGAAGGAGATCGAGCACGACAAGACCTGGCTTCCTCTAGCTCAAGGCAAGGTCGTAAAAATGATCTCGGCCCTCCTTCGCCACCTGCCTGATGACTACGACTATAAGGTGATCTTCATGCATCGGAAGATGGAGGAGGTTCTCGCCTCGCAACGGCAGATGCTCATCCGCCGCGGGGAGGACCCGGACGATGTGAGCGATGAGAAGATCGCTGCGATCTCTCGCAAGCACTTGCAGCAGGTGGAGCAGTGGCTTGCCGAGCAGCAGCACATCGATGTGCTGTACGTGCGATACAGCGACGTACTTGCCGACCCGCGCGTGCAGGCAACGCGCATCTCTCGCTTCCTGGGCGAGTGCGTCGATCCGAAAGCGATGTCGCGAGCCGTCGATGAGCGCCTGTACCGGCAGCGAGCATAAGCAAAAGGCACAGGCTATTTTCCCACAAAGTGTACGTTACGGTGCCTTGTTGTTTATGAAAAAGCAGCCCGTTCCTTTTTTGTTGCCCTTTTACGGAAAGTTGGTATAGAATAACCGTCGCGTACACGTGTAAAGGGAGGTAATAATGGCTCTCACCTGCGGCCTTGTCGGCCTGCCGAGCTGTGGAAAGACGACGATCTACAATGCGATAACCGCTGCTGGAGCGGGAAGTTACGATGGCTCGGAGATGAATCGGGCCGTGATCAGCGTTCCTGATTCGCGTATCCAGCCTCTGGTCGATATGTACAGCGCCCCCAAGATCGTCCCCGCGACGCTGGAGGTGGTTGACATCCCCGGGTTGAAGGAGGGTTCCACCGCTGGCGATGGACGCGGGAACAAGCTCCTCGCCCACATCAAGGATGTCGATGCGGTGGTGCACGTGGTGCGCTGCTTCGAGGATCCAAGTGTGCCGTTCGAGTATGAGACGATCGATCCGGCGCGCGACGTGGAGACGATCGACCTCGAGCTGATGGTCGCCGATAGCCAGACGTTGCAGAACAAGATCAATCGCCTCACGAAGATCGCCCGTGCGGGGGATAAAGAGGCGGCGCGCGAGATCGTCGACTGTCAGAAGGTCCTCTCCGCATTAAACGATGGGATCCCTGCGCGCAAGCAGGGGCTAAATGAACACGAGCTTGCAAGCGTGTACGACTGCAATCTCGTCTCCCTCAAGCCGGTGTTGTACGTAGCAAACATCAAAGCGGTTACAGATGAGGAGAACGAACATGTGTGGGCACTCGCCCAGGTCGCCGCATCTGAAAATGCGGAGATGATCAGCGTCTGCGGTCAGGACGAGGCGGAGATCAGTCAGCTTGACCCGGAGGATCAGGAGGAATTCTTGCGCGAACTGGGATTGGAGGAGTCATCGATGGAGCGGGTGATCCGCGCCGCCTATCGTATGCTCGGCCTGGTCAACTTCTTTACCGCCGGAGAGAAGGAAGTACACGTCTGGACCTGTCGCAGAGGGGACAAGGCCCCCATTGCCGCTGGGAAGATCCACTCCGATATGCAGCACGGTTTCATCCGCATGGAAGTGATCCGCTACGAGGATCTGATCAAGCTGGGAAGCGAAGCGGCTGTCGCCAAAGCCGGAAAGCAGCGGATCGAGGGGAAGGATTACGAGGTGCAGGACGGAGATATCGTCGTCATCCGCTTCAGCCCACCGAAGAAGTAATGGCCATGCAAAAACGGCTTATCGGGTTACAATGAGCGTCGGAGGGGCGACTTCGAGAGGCCTTTCTTGTGGCGGGGACAACCCGCTCTCACCGGGAAGGGTAGAGGAATGACCGTACGTGACCGATCCGCTCATCAAACGAGCGCGTAGCAGTTCAAGGACAAAACACCTAGGGAGGATGTCTATGTTAGCAAGCGATGCGATGACCCAGAACACGAACCGCATTAGCGGGGACCGACGCTGGTTCGCGCTGGGTGCGGTGCTTGTGACGATGTTTTTCTCCGCCCTGGATCAAACCGTGGTTGCAACAGCGATGCCGGTCATCATCGGTAGCCTGAAGGGTTTCTCGATCTACGCGTGGGTCTTCACCTCGTACATGATTGCCGCGACCGTTACGGTGCCGATCTACGGCAAGCTGTCGGACGTATATGGGCGTAAGCCGTTCTACATCATCGGCCTGGGCCTGTTCATGATCGGCTCGGCCCTGTCAGGGCAGGCGCACACGATGACTGAGCTCATCATCTTCCGCGCTCTCCAAGGGGTCGGCGGCGGAGCAATGCTCAGCATGCCGCGAGCGACGATCGGTGACATCTTCAATCCCCGTGAGAGAGGGCGTTGGATGGGGCTCATCGCGATGACCTTTGGCTTGGCGAGCATCGTCGGCCCGTTCCTCGGCGGGTGGATCACCGATCACTGGGGCTGGCGCTGGATCTTCTACATCAACCTGCCGGTGGCGGCAGCAGCCCTCCTGGCGATCCTCTACGCCCTGCCGCGTGTCCACGTAGAGAAACGGGTGCACATTGACTGGGCCGGGAGCGCGCTCTTGGTCGGTGGGTTGATCCCGCTCCTCCTCGGTTTCACCTGGGCGGGCAGCCGCTATGCGTGGGACAGTCCTGTAATCATCGGTCTCTTCGCGTTCTCTGTTGCCATGCTGGCCCTGTTTGCCTGGGCGGAGCGGCGAGCGCCTGAGCCGGTCATTCCCATCGAGTTCTTCCGGGTTCGCATCTTCACAACGGCGAACCTCGTTGGTTTCCTGCTGACGGTTGGCATGTTCGGAACCCTGATGTTCCTGCCGATCTACATCCAGGGCGTGCTTGGCATGTCCGCCCAGAACTCGGGCGCGGTGATGACGCCAATGATGCTGAGCCTCGTCGTGGGGGCGCTCATCGCCGGACAACTGATGACCCGCACCGGCCGGTACAAGCTCCTCACGATCGTAGCGGCGGGCGTGATGGCGACCGGCATGTTCCTGATGACCAGGCTTGGCGTCGATTCGACCTGGGGAATAGTGGTCCGCGACATGCTGGTAACCGGCTTTGGAATCGGCGGTCTGATGCCGACCCTGAACGTAGTCGTGCAGAACGCTTTCCCTTACGAGGTGATGGGAGTGGTGAATGCCTCGCAGCAGTTTGTACGCTCGTTAGGCGGGGCGATCGCCGCTCCGATCCTGGGGACGGTGCTCGCGAACACCTTCGCCGCGCAGCTACGGCCAAACCTTCCGGAGGCGTTGAAGCAGGCGATCTCCGGGCTTTCCGCCGCGCAGCAGAAGCTTTTCCTCGACCCGCAGACGCTGATCAACACGCAGGCACAAGCGGCAATAAAATCACAGTTTGCTGCGTTCGGCGCCCAGGCCGACAAGCTCTACCAAGGGTTCATCGCGGCGGTCCATCAGGCGTTGGCCTCTGGCATGACCGAGCTCTTCATGATCGCCCTTGGCGTGTCCCTGGCGGCGCTTGCTGTGACGTTCTTCCTGCCTGAGATCTCGCTGAAGCACGACGAGTTCTTCGATGGCTCCAAAGTGGGTAGAAACGGCGCAGAAGCACGGGCTGCTGCGGCGGACCGCGGGAAGCAGGTTCAGCAGCAACGGCCGGGCGGAGAATCAGGTCCCTGAACCGTCTGCACTCATCACCGATCACTGCTTCGCGTCTTTGCCAGAGGATGCTGTTCTATATAACCATCTTCGATTACCCACATTCGCCTCAGGAGAAAAAGGGGACAGATACTGTATTGATTGTCAAGTCCCCGGGCTGATTGGTGAGCGGTAGCGCTCACCGGTCTTGTAGATGGCATGGGCGATGAGCAGGAGTTTCCTCGCTGCTGCAGTCCGTGCCACC
>CAJVYM010000140.1 GCA_913009415.1 uncultured bacterium | reverse complement strand
GCATGATTTTACAACTGCTTTCTCCCGGACCTGAGTGGTTCGGCTACTGATCGAGGAGCGGTATACCTGGCCGGTACGTACCGTTCTGTTGGGAGGGGGTGGCCTACGGGCTACCTCCTACCAGATTCTAAACATCAAAGGGCCTTCCTTGTGTTCCTTCTTCATTAACTGCATCAACACCCTTTTTCACGCTACAGGTTGAGGAAATACTTCTCGCTATTGCATGGCCTCTGTGCATGCTGTAGGATGATTACTCTATGAATTTAGCAACATGGCCCCTTATCGTCTCGTCGCTGCTGTTCGTCTTCACGTACGTGGGGATACTCTCGGAGAGGATCCACCGCACAATCGTCGGTCTTGTCGGTGCAGTACTGATGATCGTTGTCGGCACATGGCTAGGTTTTTACACCGACATCGAAGCGATCGAAGCGATCGACTTCAACACGATCACTCTCCTTCTTGGGATGATGCTCATCGTCGGCATTCTCAAGAAGACCGGCCTGTTCACATACCTCGCCATCCGTGTTGCTAAGCGCACACACGGAAGCCCGTGGAAGCTGATGCTCCTCCTCGGTCTGTTTACGAGCATCGTGTCCATGGTGCTGGATAACGTCACCACAATCATCATCGTGGCACCGGTAACTCTATCCATCGCTGAGGTGATCGGAATAAGCGCGGTCCCTCTCCTGCTCGGGGAGGCTCTCATGTCAAACATCGGGGGCGTAGCAACACTCATCGGCGATCCGCCGAACATCCTCATCGGATCCGCCGCCGGGCTCTCCTTTAACAGCTTTATCGTGCACTTGGCACCGATCGTGCTCATTGTCTGGGTTATCGTACAGGCGCTGCTGCTGTTCATCTTTCGTAATGAATTGCGACAGCAACCAAAGAACCTCTCTCAGATAGCCAAGCTAGACCCGACACGTGCCCTCACGGACCGCAAGACCGCCAAGCAGATCCTCATCGTCCTCGCCGGCACGATCGCCCTCTACTTCGTCCACGACACCCTCCACCTCAACCCAGGGTTAGTCGCGCTGCTTGGTGCATCGATCGCCCTCGTGTGGATACGCCCTTCGCTCGACGAGATACTGCACGAGGTACACTGGGACATCCTCATCTTCTTCATTTCCCTGTTCGTCATCGTCGGCGGATTGGAAGCGGCGGGTGCGCTCAAGCTGATCGCAAACCAGATCGGTGCGTTGACCGAACACGGGATGATCATCGCTGTGCTCGTCGTGCTGTGGATCAGTGCAATCATGTCGGCCGTGGTGGATAATATTCCGTTCACCATCGCCATGCTCCCGATCATCGCTGGCCTGCAGAGCCAAGGAGTGAACGCCACTCCGCTGTGGTGGGCCCTCGCCCTCGGCGTCGGCTTCGGGGGGAACGGAACGCCGATCGGATCGACGGCAAGCGTCCTCACTGTCTCCATCAGCGAACGAACGGATAACCCGATCACATTTCGGCTATGGATCCGTAGTGGGGCGATAACATCACTCGCTAGCTGCCTTATCGCGAGTGTTCTCCTCGTGCTCGCGCTCAAGCTCGGCCTTATGTAGAATCGCTGCGAGGTGATCTTGTTGTCCATTCCCAAAATCATCGATACACACCAGTTCGGCAGGATGCGCGCCGGGGCGGCCTACTACCTGCACGGCACGCGCGATGCCCTGATCGAAACGGGAACGTCACTTTCCGCACCGTACATTATGGACGCGCTTCCAGATGACGTAGAGATCGACTACATCTTCGTCACCCACGTCCACCTCGACCACGCCGGAGGGGCGGGAGCACTGGCGCACAGGTATCCGCATGCCTCGGTCATCGTCCATCCCCGCGGAAGAAGGCACCTGATCGATCCCACCAGGCTGGTGGAGAGCGTGCGCGCGGCAACGGGAGAGATGTTCTCGCTCTATGGAGAAGCGATCCCGATCGATGCCGGGCGCGTGCACGCAGCGGACGACGGTGAGCGTTTCGATTTAGGAAATAGCATCTTCATCGAGGCTATCTATTCCCCTGGCCATGCACCGCATCACCTCTGCTTCTTCGAACCGAAAGGGCGCATGCTCTACGCTGGCGACGCCGCCGGTGCGCTGCGCGATGGAGTACTCTACTGCACAACTGTTCCACCGAGCTTCGATCTGGAACTGAGCCTGCGTACGATCGAGCACCTGCGTTCTCTTAGGCCGAAGCGGATCTTCTACACCCACTTTGGTCCAGGAGATGATGCCGATCGGCTGCTTGCAAGCTACGCCAATCTCCTGAAGCGCTGGGCGGAGGGGATCGACACACGGCGTGGGCAGATGTCTCTGCCAGAACTGATCGATGACGTACTGGCGGACACGAATCTCGTCCCGGCTGGATTCGATGAGCATATGCGCCCGGAGCTTGCGATGTCGGTGCGTGGGATGCTCGGCTATTTGGAGCGCGTAGCCCCGTGATCGCCCGCGTCCTCCTTCCACTCCCCATCGATCACCCGTTCGATTTCGCGGTCGGGGAGGATCTTCTGGGAAAGATTGCCGTCGGTAAGCGTGTCGTCGTTCGATTCCATGGACGTGAGAAGACTGGAATCGTGCACGAACTGGCGGAGAAGAGCGACCATCCCGGGGCTCTGGAGCCGGTGCTGAGCGTCCGACCAGATCCTGCATTCACTGCAGGGGCGCTAGCCTTCTGTCTCGATACGGCAATGCGCTACTTGTCTCCCCCCGGCCCGTTCGTCAATCGTCTCCTACCGCGCACGGTAAGCACCCACAATGAACGGTACGTAAGAGCGGTCGGCAAGCTCGATGAGATAGCAGCGAACATCCAATCACTCTCCAAGCGCGCCCCCCGCCAGGCGGAGGCCCTGCGCTATCTATTGGCAACGGGAACGCCGTGCCCGGAGAGTGATCTGAAGCGAAAACTGAAGACGAGCGCGAGCGTGTTCAAGCGATTGCTCGACCTCAGATTGATCGAGGAGGCCCCACTCGAGCCTGAACCTAGAAAGGCCACGCTGACGAAGAGCAGCACTATCAAAGAGGGCACAGCGAAACAGACGCTGATCTTCTCGCGCTCCCGGATGGAGGAATACATTCGCGCGATCGAGGAGGCGCAGGCACGTGGTGAGTCCACGCTCATGTTGGAGCCGGGGATTCTCATCGCACGAGCTATGTTTACCAAGCTGCAGCGATCGCTCGCAATGCCTATCTCGCTCTACCACAGCGGCCTTCCGGAGGGAGAGAGGGGACGCATATGGAACGATGCATCACGGCAAGCGACACACGTCGTCGTAGGGACACGCTCCGCCCTCTTCCTGCCATTTTCCAAGCTTGGCCTCGTGATCGTCGATGAGGAGCAGGACCGCTCGTACAAGCAGGGTGAGATGATCCCCCACTACCATGCTCGCGACATGGTGGCGCGTATGACTAGCGTCGAGGCAATCTTCGGATCGGCTGCGCCCTCGATCGAGACCTTCTTTAGCGCGCAAGAGGGGAAGATTCAACTTGTCCACGATTCCACAACACAAACCGGCACAAACACGATGATCGTCGACATAAAGAAGGAAAAGGGGACGTTGAGCGCGCCGCTTCTCGCTGCCATCGCTGAAACGCTGGCCGCGAAAAAACGCGCGTTGATCGGAGTGAACGCGCGCGGGCATTTCCAAGCGGTACTGTGCAAGAAGTGTGGAAGGCCACTTCGCTGTCCGCACTGCGGAGCGAACCTCACCTACGATGTGCACACGGCGCAGCTCGTCTGCCGCGTGTGCGGAGTTACGCAGCCACGCATGGCGTGCCCCAACTGTGGATCGCGCAGCCTGCGCTTCGTCGGCATTGGGAGCGAGCGCATCGGAGACGAGTTGAGAGAACGCTTCCCAAGCGCCAGCATCGCCCATATCGATCGTAGCTCTCTTTCCAGCAAGGCAGCGCTCGCGCGGGCGGAAGGGGCGATCGATGGCGAAGCGCAGATCATCGTCGCTACACCCCTTGCGGCGAAGGGACCGATCATCCCCGGCCTCGGCCTGGCAGCGGCGATCGGAGCCGATGCGATCCTGGCCCGACCGGATTTTCGCGCGGCGGAGCAGACGTATCAGTACCTCACTTGTCTGTTCGATCGCCTGGACGATGGAGGAAGAGCGATCGTTCAGACGAGCTATCCCGATCACTACGCCGTTGTCGCCGCCGTAAACGGGGACTACGACCTGCTTTACAGCCGTGAGATCTCAGAACGTGAAGCGATGTTCTATCCTCCATTCTCTCACCTAGCTCGCCTCCTCATACCCCACATGAGGAAGGCCGACCGCCTGATCCATATGAGATCGGAAGAGCGTCGTGTAGGGAAAGAGTGTAGATCTCGGTGGTCGCCGTATCATTAAAAAAAAAACATCATTTTCTTTATTCTCTTTTTTTTTTTTCTCTCCTTTTCTCTGTCACTTTACTCTTTTATCTCTCACTCCTTCCACCTCTT
>CAJVYM010000139.1 GCA_913009415.1 uncultured bacterium | reverse complement strand
ATTATCGGTGATGGTAGAGGTTGAATGTAAAAGGATGGAAGTAATAAAAGAAAAGAGGATGGTACTTAAAAATGCTAACTTCACTGATTGATTTCACTCTGCACTTCTATACCAAAACCAACCAGTACCGTATAGGGCCTGCGCCGGATCTCTCCTTCTGGCGCCACCTTCTGTTGTGGCAATCCCTCGCCACCAACAAATTCCTGAATTGCACCCATGTTTTGCCTCCGGGCACCGCGCCCTCTACAATGGCCTTATCCTATTGTGGGGGAGATGGAAGATGAAACTTGTACGCGGATTAATGACGGGCGGCGGAATCGGTGCGTTCTTCTTTTTCAGCTGGATCATTCAGATGCTGTGGAATAGCATCGTCGTCGGCCACCTGGGGCTTTTCAAGACCCTCAGCTACTGGCAGGCGGCGGGGCTGTGGTTCATGATCATCCTCCTCTTTGCCTGGACCGGGATCGGAGTGAGTAGCAGTATCTTCCGGAAGTGGCGTTCCTACGACTGAGAGCGCCTTTCCGTTGCCGGAAGGACAGCGCGCAGGCCGCTTGCATCGGTGATCGTCTCGAATTCGAGGCCGTAGGCCTCTTGTAGCAGCTTCGGCGCGATGACCTCCTGCGGTGACCCTTGGGCGATCAGTTGCCCCGCGGCGATGAGTACGACGCGCTTGCCGTAGAGAAGGGCGTTGTTGGGGCTGTGCGAGCTGATGACGAACGTGAAGCCTTGTGCTGCGAGGTCGGCGATGCGGGTGAACACATCGTGCTGATGCCGTGGGTCAAGGTGTGCGTCCGGCTCGTCCATCAGCAGGTACTTCGCTCCCTGTGTCAGCCCGCGGGCGATCAAAGTGAGTCGCTGTTCTCCGCCGCTGATCGCGGTGTACGAGCGATCACGCAGTTCCCATAAGTCGAGTGCTTCAAGCGCCGCCGCCACGCGCGCGTGATCTTCCTTTCGCGGCGCGCTGGATGGGCCCAAGTAGGGGGCGCGTCCCATGAGTACAACTTGGTAGACACTGTAAGTGAAGACAGGCTCATGGATCTGGGGGACAAGGCCGATCAATCTAGCTCGCTGCAGTGGATGGAGCGTGTGCAGATTCTTCCCGTCGATTCGCACCGATCCGGAATTCGGAGGCCTGATTCCGCACAGACACTGGATCAGCGTCGTCTTCCCAGAACCGTTTCCTCCCAGGATGAACGTCACACCGCTGCTATCTAGCGAGAGCGCGATATTGCGCAGCGCGAGCATCCCCGGAATGTAGGAATAGGATAGACCCACCGCGCCGAGGCTCATCTCCATCCACCCCTCTCGCGCAACAGGCGCATGAACAGCAAGAGGAATACCGGTATCCCGATGAGACCGGCGAGGATCCCTAATGGAATCCCGGTCGGCATCGCCGTGCGCGAGATGTCGTCCAAAATAAGGAGGATGAACGCGCCGATACCGATCGACGCCGGGATGAGGCGCGCATGGTCCGGTCCGACGACCGCCCGCGCAGCGTGTGGCACGATCAGGCCGATCCAGCCGATTATGCCGCTCATGGCGACCGATGAGGCTACGAGAAGCGCAGCGACGAACAGGACGGCAAAGCGGCTGCGGCGGACATTTATACCCAGGGCGATCGCCTCGTTTTCACTCAGGGTCAACAGGTTCAGCCGCCAGCGGATCAGCAAAAAGAACGCGATCCCAAAGGCGGTGATGATGATGATGATGATGATGATGATGATGAGTGGCCACAGGTTGCCCCAGCGCGCTCCCCCCAACCCGCCGAGGAGCCAGTAGGTGATCGCGGGAAGGGTGTTCAGCGGGTCGGCGACGTATTTGATCAGGCCGAGGAGAGCGTTGTAGAAGGCACTCACCAGGATCCCGGTGACGACAAGGATGAGGATCGATGATCCAAAGCGCAGGCCTATCCCGTAGACGATGAAGATCGCCAGCAGCCCGAACCCGAAGGCGAACAGTTGCACATAGACCGCGCTGTGGGTGAGGAGGAGGGCCAGCGCCGCCCCCGAGCTGACGCCGAGGATACGCGAGTCGACGAGAGGATTGCGGAGAAGCCCCTGAAAGACCGCTCCGCTCACCGCGAGGTTTGCGCCCACGCAGAGCGCGGCCAGGATACGTGGCAAACGCACGCGCAGGACCAGGGCGCGTATCGTACCGGAGACTGCGCTCGGTCGAAACAGGGCACGAAACGCCTCCCCGATGGGGATGTGGTAGCGCCCGATCAGAAGCGACGCGATGCCCAGCGTTACCGGAAGAAGGATAGAGTAGCCAGCTTGCCAGGGCTCTACGATCTACTTTCCCGTCAATCGTGCGCCCTCCTCATCGGAGAGCGTATATCCGTAGAAATCCCTATAGAAGGTGCGGCACTCGCTTGCAAGATCGATGTTGATCTCACTCGGGTAGAGTTTGTCCGCCAACCACATTATCCCAAGCAGGGAATCGGGGACGGGCGTGTCCCATGCGGCGGCAAGGGCGGGCATCTTGTAGACGCGACCGTTCTTTACTGCGGGGATGCTCTGCCAATCGGGATCATTCAGTATCTGCTGGGCAGTGAGCCCGCCATAGCTTGTGATGATTATTACATCCGGGTTCCAGATGAGGATCTGCTCGATGTTGACGTCGTTCCAGTAGCCATGAAGGCCCGCGGTAACTGATACCCCTCCTGCCGCATCGACCATCAGGCTCTGGTACATGTCGCCGCTCGCGGCGCGCAGGGGGGAACTGCCGCAGAAGTAGACGCGCAGACGCTCGGTGCCCGTTAGCGCCTTCGTAGCATCAGCGATCTTGGCCATCGTACGGTCGTAGTAGGCGGCAAACTCCTGCGCGCGCTTTGCCGTCTCTGGCCCGAGCGCTTCGCCGGTGAGGAGCATCGCCTCCTTCATCGCTTCTGGGCTCTCCGCGACGTACTGGATCGCGGGGATGCCAAGGCTGATCAGGCGATCTGCGAGGTCGCCGTGTTTCGTCGGGTTGGTGAGGACGAGGTCCGGGTGCCTGGAGACGATGTCCTCCAGGTTCGGCTTGCCTGCTGAGAGCTTCTTGTCAAGATTTGGCTCCATCTTCCACAGGGCGGCAGGAGCCTTGGATAGCCCTTTAATCTGGACGTACCAGGCGTCGACGATACGATCGCCCGCTCCCAGCGCATACACGTAGTAGGTGGAGATCCCGTACGCGCTGACGATGCGCGTGACGGGCTGCGGGATGCTGACTGTTCTTCCGGTCTGATCGACTACCTTGACGACAGTTTGTGTCGCAAAGGCGAAAACAGACGCTGCGATGAGTAGCAGCGCAACAACAGCAGCGACACGGATGGGGTTATGCATTTGGTGTTTCATGTCAATCTCCTTTTGTCTCTTGTGATAGTCTTTGCTTGCACTCCACGAGCCACTCAATGGCGGCTGTCATCTGATGAGCACGAAAGCCTGTGGTGAGGTCGGCCAGTGTGCGATCATCTGTTGGAAGATCACTATGCTGCGATACTCGTTCGCGCAGGCGCTCAAGGAACGTTGCCTGGGCGTCGATCAGAGGGATGCCCGCCTTGTCTCCTAATCGGCGAAGGAAGTAGAGCTTGGCCAGGAATTTGACTCGCATGTCACGCAGGTGTCGCACGGGGTTCTTGCTCCAGCGTCTGAACTCGTCTCTGCCACTTGGCGTGATCAGGTAGACGTTCCGCGCAGGGCGATCGTCCTGTAGCTGCACCTCGATGCTCACCAGTCCCTTGTTCTGCATGGAATGGAGGGCAGAATAAATCTGGCTTGTGGCGATCGTCCAGAACGGGGCGAGCGCGGCATCGGCTCGCTTTCGCGGGGCGTATCCGTGCAGCGGCCCATCATTGAGGAGGCCCAATATCGCATATTCCACAGGGAACGTTTTCTTCGCCACGACTCCTTCTTGATAGACTATTCCAATAAAGAAAGCCTGTAGAATAGGATCCGTCAAATACTGTGTGGGTCATTGAAGAGGGAGTGAATCGCGTAAGCACTCACAAGAGGCACAGGCTACTTCACCGCCGAGTAGAGAAGAGGCGCGCATTATTTAGGACAGTGACTTCCGATGTATCCGCCGTTTCCAACTGCGTGGCAAATAGCCGCCAGTCCATGCAACACGGTTCCTCCTCCCTCTCTAAAATTCCGTACGTCGGGTTTTCCCCAATACGGCTTCAAACTGGAATTCAGCCCCGCCTTTCACCAGTGAGCGCGGGGTTAAGCACAAGGTCTGCATTCACCCGCCCAACACCAACTTATACGTGGCTTAAGCTCCTGGTTCAGGCAAGAGCGTTCCCCCAGCGTTGCTGGTTCTCCCGTAGTCAAGCATTAAGCTCAAGCGGCGCTCCTTTCACTTTGGCCAACAACACTCCAGTCCAGAGGCCCTTGGCTCGCTAATGGGTTATGTTGTCCCATCAGGTCATCGTCGCGGTAGGGACTCCCGTCGCCGGGTGCCCCCCGCACAGATCCGGACGTGAGGAATTACGCTCATCCGGCTCCTACCTCGGGTTGATGACGCGGAGGCGTTGATTGGGATATGGATGTAGAATC
>CAJVYM010000138.1 GCA_913009415.1 uncultured bacterium | reverse complement strand
AGGCATTCAACGCCACCATTGCCAGGATTGTGCGCCGGGCATGTGGCTACCGTGACTTAGAATACCTCTACCTTAAGATCAGACAAGAGGCGATAACATTGTGATCAGCCATCCTGCGAAAGAGCCGATTCTATGGGCCAATCAAGGCGGCGGCAAGGAAGGTGAGGAGCTTACGCGACGGAAGCTGCTCGCTGCAGGACGGTTACGCTGTCATCAGAGACGTTCAGTTTGGCTAGACCACGCAGACCGTGCCGATTACGTTTGACATTGATTCATCCATTGCTGTTTTCCTGCTCCGCCGCCCAGGCCATCAGTTTCCGCCGCAGTTCTTCCTTGTCGGGCAGATAGAGCTGGTATTCCCTGGCATGAATGTTCTCGTCTTGCGGCAGGGTGATTTCCACAAGGGCGCTGTTTTTTTGTTTGCAGAGGATGATGCCCACCGTTGGGTTTTCGTCAGCTAGTCTGACGAAACGATCGAAGTAGTTGACGTACATCTGCATCTGGCCGAGGTCCTGATGGGTAAGCTTGCCGATTTTCAGATCAACTAGTACATAACAACGTAGAAGCCAATTGTAGAAGACCAGATCAACAAAGAAATGTTCTTCATCGAAGGTGAATCGTTTTTGCCGGGCCTCGAAAAGGAAGCCTTTGCCCAATTCCAGAAGAAACTGTTCAATATTGTCGATGATGGCGGATTCCAGGTCGGACTCGGAGTACCTCTCCTTTTCCGCCAGTCCTAGGAACTCCAAAAACATAGGGCTCCTTCAGCATATCCTCCGATCGGTTGATCGCTTGCCCATGGAGCGTAAGTTCGCGAACACCTTCCTTGTCACGGCTGAGCGCCAGCCGTTCATAAAGACCGGAGTTGAACTGGCGTTTCAGCTCCGGAAGTGTCCAGTTACCGAAAGCCGCTTCTATCTCGTAGAAGGTTCGTTCATCCGGATTGTCTATCGACAGCAGAAAGACATATTGCGACCAGCTCAACTTGAAAGGCGAAACGAATTTAGCAGACACAGTCTGCGAAATCTGAGTTGTCGCCCTTGTGTGATCCAACTTGCTAGGTGATGTCTCGCCTTGGCGGGAAATCGGCAATTTCGCAGATCCCATCTGCGAAATCTCCGGCGCTCGATCTCGGTATGAAAGGTAGAATTTCCGCATGTAATCAAGGTTTCGGTGCGAAAACCCTCGCCCGAACTCCGTAGTCAGCGCGGCGGAGAGTTTCTGCAATAAGCGTTTGCCGTATTCTGCGCGCTGAGCGCCCTTTTGCTCGTATTCCACGATGCGCCGACCGATTTCGAAGTTGGTCAGTACCTGGATGGTATTAACGGAGCGGGAAACTGCCTGCCGGGCGGAACGGATCAGGGAGTCTTTCCAAATTGGTCTGCTTTGGATTATTTCCCATACCCGATATCCTCCAAATTGGCTAAGATGATCCGGTCGAAGTTGGCTCCGTTGTTCTTGGCCATCTCTTGCCAGGCGCTTATTTTCCCAACGCTATGCATTCTATGACTCCATACCGCTAATGGCAAGAAAAAACATAAGAAACGCCTTGATGGGCATCAGTCAGTAGATTGGCATAACGCCATGATCGTGTAGTTATGGAGATTGTCGATAATCAGGAAGCAGGAATATGGCCGGGGGAAAAATGTCAGAAGCATCCTCTCGCAAGGGCACAAGGGCATACCGCAAATTGGGAAAGCAGGGAAAAAGAACCTATTTCCTGGCGATCTCTGCCCTGCCTGTGTATGTCCGCGCGCAGGCAAGCCTTAAGCAAGCGTTAGCGAGCGGGCGAGAGATCAGGCTTGTGTTCTTATGAAGACCGAATACACAGCAAGCAATTAGAGATTACTTGTAGCTTCCCCTTCGTTACCACGTCAAGTAGCGAGGAACCGAGAACGGGTACATCTGGAGCAAAACGTGGCAGACAAGCCATACATGGCGAGCTGCACACGCTACATGAGCGCCTGTTTTGCTCAGATAAGCCAAAGAAGCAGCGCGCGTGTCGCGAGCTGAGAGCTGATTGCTGAAAGCTGCATCTCCCTTTGTGTCCTTCGTTGTGCGTTTCTCTATCCTTCGCAAACCCATCATCCCAACAAGCGTGAGCAGGTTGCGCAATCTGCATCCTTGTTGTAGCCTTGCTGCATGAACGTTAGGGTTGTCGCTACCAATCGCAAAGCCCGCCACGAGTACGAGATAGTTGATACGATCGAGGCCGGGATCGTCCTTGTCGGAAGCGAGGTGAAGAGCCTGCGTGACGGGAGCTGCTCGCTTCAGGATGGTTACGCCGTCATCAGAAACGGCGAAGTGACGCTACGCGGGGTGCACATCGCTCCGTACAAGCAGGCCTCGATGTTCAACGTCGAGCCGGATCGCTACCGGCGGCTCCTCCTCCATAAGCATGAGATCATGCGGCTGGCGGCAAAGGTCAAGGAACGAGGGCACACCCTCATGGCCCCTGCGCGTTTACTTCAGCAATGGAAAGGCAAAGGTTGAACTCGGCCTGGGAAGGGGAAAGAAGACCTACGACAAACGCCGCAAGCTGCGCGATGACGACGAACGTCGCCGCACGCAAGAAGCGATGAAGCGTTACAACCGAGGGGAGCGCGTGTGAAGATGAACATCCGTCAGGAACTGGAAGCGCGTGAGCGCAGGGAGCTTGCGCCGTACGCGACGCTAAGCACTGAGAGTCGGGGCAGGGAGCGCCCGATCGAGCCCGATCCTATCCGTACCGTCTTTCAGCGCGACCGCGACCGCATCATCCACTGCAAGGCGTTCCGCCGCTTGGAGTACAAGACACAGGTCTTCGTCAACCACGAAGGGGACCACTACCGCACGCGCCTGACGCACTCTCTCGAGGTGTGGCAGATTGGGCAGACGATCGCCACCGCTCTCGGACTAAACCTCAACCTGGTGGGAGCGATCTCCCTGGGGCACGACCTCGGGCACACGCCGTTTGGTCACTCGGGCGAGGATGCCCTCGATGCTCTCCTTCCAGAGGGGTTCCGTCACTACGAGCAGGGTGTGCGCGTGGTGGAGAAACTCGATGACTCCTACCCCGATCAGCCCGGGCTTAACCTGACCTTCGAGGTGCGCGAGGGGATCCTCAAGCACGTCATCTGGAAGATCAATCTAAATCCGAATCGCTTCTCTCACCTTGAGCCAACGGTGATGCCATCGATCGAGGCGCAGGTGATCAATATGGCTGACCCGATAGCCTTCATCAGCCACGACCTCGACGACGGCCTGCGGGCCGGGATCCTTGATGAGACCGATCTGCGCCGGCTGAAGATCGCTGAGCGCCTCAGTGCAGGAAGTGAGCGTCCGTGGACGCGGCTGGTAATCCCTCTTCTGGTGAATGATGTCATCCACGAGGCGGTACGGCGCATAGCGAAGTACGCGATCGGCTCAAGCGCTGATGTGCATGCTCACCCGGAGCTACTCGTCGAGTTATCCCCCGAGGTCAAGCGTGAGAAGGAAGAGCTCTCTGCCTACCTGTACGACAATTTCTACGACGACTACCGCGTGCGCCGCATGCGCAAGCAGGGGATTAGGGTCATTGAGGAGCTCTATCATGTGTTCATCGACGACTGGCGACTACTACCCACTGACGCCACCGCGGGGAAGCGCGATGAACTGATCGCTAGTGAAGGCGAAGATCAAGCAGATATCCTACGGCCGATCGTGCGTGACTACATCGCTGGAATGACCGACCGCTTCGCGTTCAAGACGTACGCACAGGTGATCGGAAACATCCCGCTACCTGATTGAGTTACTCCTGAACCGCCATTGTGCCAGCGCAGATTAAGAGCTTTCCCACCACGAAGGACACGAAAAGCACGAAGATTGAACAGCTTGCTATTCTGTTTTCCACTTTCGTTGGCGTCCTTGGTGATCTTTGCGTGAGACAAAGGCTTTTCAGTTCCGCGCTCTGAGTTCCGCATTACACGTTTGCTTCCCGCTCATTCGCTGAACTCACTCAAGCTCGCCAAGAAAGACCTGTTCTTCTACCTTCCCCAGAGGGTCTTCGCGTGAGGATATACCCATATCCCGGATTCATGAAACAGAGGCTGAACCTTGTGTGGTGCCGTTCAGCAGATTCGAAGATGAGCCTTACAGAAACTGTGCCAACGCATGCACCAGTGCCCGTAGATCACCCAACTGGTGTTGCAGCACGTCATTCACCATCTCCCTGTCAACGTCGAGATATTCATGAACCAGCACATCCCGGAACCCGATTATCCTAATCCACGTCTCCGAAAGGGAAGTGTCCCTGTGGTTGTTAAAACTTGACGATGGCCTCAGGCAGCGGTAAAGCTGTCGAAAGAAAAGAAAAAGGAGGCCACCGTATGGACAAAGGTAGCATGTTACAGGCGCTTGGTCAAGTGAGCGCCGAGGAAGCAGGAGAAGTATTCCGGGAGTATCTCCGGGGAGCAGCTCGAGAGATGCTGGTTGAGGTAATGGTTCAGGGGGTGTAGTAACGTGGTTCGTAGTACTACACCCCCCAGGGAGGTAACAACGCTGTGTGGGACAGCA
>CAJVYM010000137.1 GCA_913009415.1 uncultured bacterium | reverse complement strand
CCTAGTACGTGTTCATCACATTTATGTATTTGTATTTTTTCCATGCATGATTTTTTTTTTTTTTTAATGTTACGGAGACCACCGAGATCTACACTCTTTCCCTACACGACGCTCTTCCGATCTCCCCCTTCACGGATGGGGTATCCGGAAGCGACTTCCGCCTTGGAGAGCTGCGTGCCTATTTTGCTCTGCTGTGTGGAGACAACGACGATACGATTCTCATCTGTTAGTGAGAAGTCTCCACCGATGAGTGAGGTGCGCCGGATTATCACTCGGCCGTTAGTTACTATCTGGTACTGAACGGATAGCAGCCTCTCGGCCCCAAGCCACGTCCCCGTGCGGAGGCGATACTCGGCAAGGAGGCCGCAGAGCTGATGTGCGGTCTGTGCGCGCGCTTGCTCGTTGTAGGCAGCAAAGCGGGAGGTGATCGTTCGTGCCGTCATGAAGTAGACGAGGGTGACGGCAACGAGGGTAACGGCGACGAATGATAATCCCAGCTTCAGTGCAAATGACAGACGTCGGTGCAGCATCCTATTGCTCTCTCGTAAATCGGTACCCCACTCCATGAACGGTGAGGATGTACTTCGGGTCTTTGGGGTCTTTCTCGATCTTGTGACGAAGGTTCTTCACGTGTGTATCAATCGTGCGGGCGAAGGCGTCGTAGGTATAACCCTGCACCTCACGTAGAAGCTGCAATCTTGTGAACACCTGCCCTGGATGGTGGGTAAGGTAGGCCAGTAAATCGAACTCCGTCGGGGTTAATTCGATCGACTTCCCATCGACAGTCACTTCTCGCGATCTTAAATCGATCTCCAATTTTCCACTTACAATACGATCACTCGCTCCTGTCTCGCCGTCGATCCTGCGCAGAACGGCACGCACACGTGCAACCAGCTCACGCGGGCTGAACGGCTTCACCACGTAATCGTCGGCACCGAGTTCCAGACCGACAACACGGTCTGCCTCCGCAGCCTTGGCGGTGAGCATGATGATCGGCACTGTGGAGGTGGAGCGGATCTTCTTCGTTACCTCAATCCCACTCAGCTTTGGGAGCATCAGGTCAAGGACGATCAGATCCGGACCTTTCTCGTTGAATGCGCGCAACGCTTCTTCGCCATCGTAGGCGGTGTACGTCTTGAAGCCCTCTTGATCGAGATAGGCTTTGACCGTGCGAACAATCATCTCTTCGTCGTCAACAACAAGAATTCGTTTCATTGCACACCATTATATGCTAATTCTCCGTCTGCGTCGCGATGAACCCAGCTCGGGCCGGCTTTCTCTCCGCTTCATCCGCTCCCTGCCGACACGCCTGGGCTCACCGGCGTCCTTCTCTCGATGTATTCCCTCAGTCAGTGATGGTAAGTGTAGCGGGCGTGTGTGAAGAGATTATGAGGAAAGGATGATCACCCTGTGCGCGAGATGAGCACGAAACGTTGCCGGGCATGCAATGAGGAATTATCATCATTGCAACATGAAACGACTTCTTATTGTGTCGACGGAAAGCCATGCCGGAAAGAGCATGCTGGCTCTGTCCCTCGGGCAAGCGCTCAACGAGGCTGGCAAATCGTTTGCCTATCTTAAGCCGATCAGCTCGTCAGTTTCCTATGCCACAGGTGAGCCGATCGATCGCGATGCGCAAGCGATTGCCTCCATCCTCGATTTGGACACTGACATCAAACAGATCGCTCCAGTCACCCTCGAAACACCGTTTCTGCAAGAGGTGATCGAGTCGGGAGACCATGGCTTTCGTCGCCGCATTCTGCGCGCTTTTGAACAGACGACCACTGGCCGCGATGTGGCTGTTGTGGAAGGGCGTCAGTACCTCGGATTGGGCGTGACAGCCGGGCTGAGCGATTTTGACATCGCCGAGATCCTCCATGCAGATATTGTCTTGCTCACTCGCTACGATACCGAGGCAGCGATCGATCGTGTCCTGTGCGCCCTGCGCCTGTTAGGAAGCGACGTGCACATGTTGGGAGTGATCCTAAATTCCGTCTCTATGGAGACGCAGCTGAACGGGTTGACAGACGTGTTCGCACCGTTTCTCGACGAGCGCGGCGCGGAGGTACTGGGGATTGTTCCCTACGATCACTCTCTCCACTCCATCTACGTTGACGAGATTGTGGAGAGGCTCGGCGGTCGAGCAGTGACCAGCCTCCCTTTGGACAATGAAGTACGTCACTTCAGAATCGGCGCCACGGGTGTTGAATCGGCCCTGCGACTCTTCCGACGCACCCCTGATCTCGGGGTAATCACTGGCGGGGATCGCATCGATATTCAGGAGGCAGCCCTCGAAACCCCGAGCCTCCGCTGCCTGATTCTTACCGGGAATCACCTACCGCAACGAGCCATCGTGCGCAAAGCAAACGAGCGCGGTGTCCCGATCATCCTGATCGGCCAGGAACCGATGGCCGCGGCTGCACTGTGCGAAGGCCTCCTCAGCCAATCGCGCATCCGCCCCGGAGATCGCTTGGATCGTGCGATCAGCCTTGTCCGTTCAAACGTCGACGTAGAACGGATATTCGAAAAGGCAGACGACCGCTAATCGCGCTCGATTACGTATTCCGAAGTTACATTAGCTACCTTGGCCAAGCTATTTGAGATGGGGCAGTACTTGGTCAGTGAGAGTTCGATTGCCTTCTTGAGATTCGCCTCCGGGATATTGCCGCGAACGCGGTAAACAATGTGGATATCCGTAAATACCGTTGGGTAGTCAGGCGCACGCGTGTCCTTTATCTCTACGCGCAGGTCATCTGGTTCCGTCTTCATCTTTCGCAGGATTGAGATCACATCCATTCCAGTGCATCCACCGAGCGCGCAAAGCATTACTTCTACCGGACGCGCCGCACTATCATTTCCACCTACCTTCTCTGATGAATCCATCAGCACTGCGTGTCCACTTGTGCTACGCCCGAGAAACTGCATCCCTTCTATAAGCTTCACGATCGTTGTCGCCATCGTTCCTCCAGATATTTAAGTATTTAAATACTTGACAAACCTCGCCAGATTATCTATCATTCTCCCTCGATAGGCAAGGAGTTTATCCATGAACGATAACAATACACAAGAGTGGCTCGAAGTCTTCTCAGCGCTAGCCAGCGATGCCAGGCTGGAGATCGTGCGCATGATTTCCAAGCGGAAGATGACCTGCCAAGACATCATCGACCGTCTGGAGTTGAGCCAGCCAGCGATCTCTTACCACCTGGCAAAGCTTGAGCGAGCAGGGATACTGACAAAGAAGAAGGTCGGATCACATAACTGTTATTGGCTGAATGGACGGCTCGTGAAACTAATCGAAATGCTTGATAAGGAGGACAAATGATGAGGCATGATGTAACTATTTATACAACACCCAGCTGCTCTTGGTGCCAGGCTACTAAAGAGTACTTGCGTACACGGGAGATCGATTTTGAGGAAGTCGATGTTTCCGCTGATATGCGCCGCGCAATGGAGATGGTAGAGAAGAGTGGACAGCAAGGAGTACCGGTTCTTGACATCGATGGAGAAATCACCGTTGGTTTTGACCGGTCGCGAATCGACACACTACTAGGACTTAACTAGGAGGAAGAAATGGCACTATTGTCAGAAGAAGATCGAAAGTATCTACAGGGTGAGTTCGGTAAGATGAGCGAACCGATCAAGCTGATCCTGTTTTCCAAGGAAGATGGCTGCGCAAGTTGCTCCGATACGTTACAGCTTCTAGAAGAAACCGCCAGCCTGTCGGACAAAGTCGAGGTTGTGACGTATGACCTCACGCGTGACAGCGAGGCCGCTACAACGTACAACGTTGATCGAGCACCGACAGTGGTCATTCAGGGGAGCGAAGACGTCGGAATCCGTTTCTACGGGATGCCTTCCGGGTACGAATACTCGTCGCTAATCGAAGACATCATCGATCTGGGGACGGGGACGATCTCCCTCGCGCCCACGACCAAAGACGCCCTCGCCCACCTTGCTGAGCCGGTGCACATCCAGGTCTTCGTAACGCCCAGTTGCCCGTATTGCCCAAAGGCGGTGCGCATGGCACACATGATGGCGATGGAATCCGACAAAGTCACGGCTGATATGGTCATGGCAAACGAGTTTCCGCAGCTTTCCAACCAGTACAACGTGATGGCCGTTCCCAAGGTCGTCATAAATGAGGACACAAGCTTCGAGGGAGCGATCCCGGAGGACGACTATGTCTCATTTGTCACTAAGGCAACAAGTAAGTAGATTGCCAAACTGATCCGCGCCCGCGTGTTAAAATGCCGCGGGCGCGTTTTTCGGAACCCTGTGGTTGTTAAAACTTGACGATGGCCTCAGGCAGCGGTAAAGCTGTCGAAAGAAAGAAGAAAAAGGAGGCCACCGTATGGACAAAGGTAGCATGTTACAGGCGCTTGGTCAAGTGAGCGCCGAGGAAGCAGGAGAGGTATTCCGGGAGTATCTCCGGGGAGCAGCTCGAGAGATGCTGGTTGAGGTAATGGTTCAGGGGGTGTAGTAACGTGGTTCGTAGTACTACACCCCCCAGGGAGGTAACAACGCTGTGTGGGACAGCA
>CAJVYM010000136.1 GCA_913009415.1 uncultured bacterium | reverse complement strand
CGTGGATATTGGCGTATTGTAACGCCAAACGCCTGTCAAGTCAGTCGGTTAAGTGCAAAGAAAGAGGATTATATCCCAGTTCCGGGGTGTTTAATGCCCCCAATTTTGGGGCCGATTTGTAGTTATGCCCATAAGGGAGTGATCGGCATATATGAATAACGACGAAATGTTTAGCCGATTGGTTGAGAATGCTTTTGACTTTCTATTCAAAGCTATCGCGGAAATCGAGGATCAACCTAAGTATTCGGTCATTCATTTTTATGCTGCAGTGGAGCTTTTCATCAAGGCGCGGTTGATGAAAGAACACTGGTCATTAGTTATATCCCAAAGGCAGGAGGCTGATTGGGATAAATTTATTGCGGGCGATTTTCAGTCGGTAACACTAACTGAGGCGGCTAATAAGTTAAGAAAAATAGTGCGTAGCGGATTATCTAAAACCGAGCTCGATGCCTTCAAGGAAGTAGCTAACGATAGAAACAAAATGGTTCATTTTTTCCATGAGGCGCAATCTGTGGAAGAAAGTGGGAAATTGAAGCGTGACATCGTTAAGAAGCAACTTAAGGCTTGGTTTTCCCTTCATCAGATCCTCGTAACCAAGTGGAAAAACGAGTTTTCACCATGGAAAGACAAAATTCAAGAGCTGGACAATGAGTTAAGGAAGTTACATGAGTTTCTGCGTGTGGTATTCGACAACCTAGAGCCGCAAATAGAAGAAAATAAGAAGAAAGGTATTGTTTATGACGAATGTCCTTCTTGTGGATTTGAAGCCCAGGAGCTTAGCGAGGATGAGAATACAATCTACGAGGCTAAATGCCTAGTTTGTGGTCTTACCGAAAATAGTTTAAACATAAGATGCCCGGAATGTGGCAAGGCTGTAACGCTCAAAAATGAGGGTTTTGGCCAATGTCAGTCATGTGGGAAGAATCTTGAGCCGGAGAACATCGCAGGTACTTTAATTGATGATGGTGCTGCACATATTGCAGCAACGGAAGGTGATGATTCTTGGGGGGAGGGTAACTGTAGTGATTGTGATGGTTACCATACTGTAGTGCGTACTGAAAACGACGAATGGATTTGTGCAAGCTGTTTTGGGGTGTTCGATTCACTAGAAGCTTGTGGTTGGTGTAACGAACTCAATACCGGCGATATGGAGCATAGTTATGTTTCAGGCTGCAATTACTGTGAGGGAATGGCTGGTTGGCACAAGGATGACTAGCGCAATCAGGCATAACAAGGCGCTCGTTCGGACGCAAACTACGCTGCGCTCCGTTTGCGCCGCACAGCTTGGTCGTTAGCCTGGCTGAACTACCAAAGGAACGACTGCCCAGATGAAGACACACAATCCGCAGGAATACGCCACGGCCTTGGGTGCCAAGTTGGCGACCCGTTCACGACATGTGTGCATGTTCCTCGGTGCAGGTGTTGCAAAGGCGTGTGGCCTGCCGGATATCGCCGAGTTGCAGACCCGTGTGCATTCAGACCTGGAGCTAGCGGATCGTGAGGCCTTTGACCGGCAGCTCGAGGGGCGCAATATCGAGCAAGTGCTGAGCCGTCTTCGTCGAATCGCAGGGCTGGTCACAGGCGATGACACGGTAGACGGACTTTCCGCGCCTCAGGCAGCGACCCTCGATACCAAAGTGTGCCAGTTAATCGTCAGCGCTCTTGACATCAAGGACGCGACTCTCATACCTGTGGTGAACTTGGCTGCATGGGCAGCGCGCGCGAACTACCGCCTCCCCGTCGAGTTGTTCACCGTCAACTATGACCTACTCTTGGAGACTGCCCTTGAGGAACTCGGCGTGCCGTATTTCGATGGTTTCGTCGGAAACCTGAGAGCACGCTTCCGTACCGAACTCGTCGAGGCACTACCCGGGTCCGAGAACGGTGGCATGCCATCGCGATTCGTTCGCCTTTGGAAGCTCCACGGATCGGTTAACTGGGCCCGGTCGGATGACCACCAGATTGTCCGAATCGGCCGGCCCGTTCCAGAGGATCTGCCAGCAGCCATCTACCCGTCAGACGCGAAGTATGAGGAGTCGCGGCGTGTGCCCTTCGTCGTCTTGCAGGATCGATTCAGACGCGCTCTGCATGTTCCGGAGACTCTGGTACTTATCGCCGGGTACTCCTTCGGTGACGCTCACCTGAACGAGATGATTTTCGACGCCGCCACGCGCTGCGAGCGATCGGAGTTCGCCGTGTTCTGTTTTTCCGATCTGGCCTCTGACCTGTGCGATCGTGCCATGAGGACTCCGAACGTACAGTTGATCGGCAGAACCGAGGCCGTACTGGGTGGGGTACGAGCCAAATGGGAACCGCTATCGGACCCACTCGCTGACCTATGGGAGGACGGGAAGCTCGCGTTGCCGGATTTCACGCACCTGTCCTCGTACTTGGCGCGAAGCAGCGCCCGAGAAACGGATCTCATAGGCGACGACTCTGCAAGTGTCGTCGATGAAGGGAGCGCCGAGAACGATGCCTGAGCGCGATCCAACCTGTATCGGCCGAGTTCGTCACGTCCTGGGTGCGACAGTGACCGTGGCGCTGGACGCCGAACTAGCTGGCGTGGCGCCGATCTATCGTGGACGTCTTCTGCAGGTTGGTCAGATTGGCTCGCTCGTACGCATTCCGCAGGGGCTGGTCGACCTAGTGGCTACGGTGAGCCTGGTTGGGATAGCCGAATTGACCGGTCCGCTTGCCCCCGCTGAAGCTGTGCAGCACGACGAGAGGTGGCTTCAAGTGCAGTTGCTTGGAGAGATCGATCGGGGCACAGGTCGCTTTCAACGTGGTGTCGCTTCGTATCCGGGTCTGGATGACCCCGTCCACTTTGCGACTCCCGAGCAACTCCGGGCGGTCTTTCCGCCCCCGGACGATGAACACGTACGTCTCGGAAGTCTTGCTGCGGCGGAGGATGTTCCGATCGCAGTGGACGCTTCCCGCTTCGTCGTTCGACATGCGGCGGTTGTGGGATCAACGGGATCGGGGAAGACGAGTGTGGTTTCTTCGATGATTCAGAACTTCGTGAAGGGCGGTTGGACTGCAGCGAATATCATCGTAATCGATCCACATGGGGAGTATGCGACGGCGCTCAGTGGAAACGCGTCTGTCCGAAGCGTCCTGGCGGAACAGGAAAAGAGCCGGCTGAGGGTGCCTTACTGGGCGTTGCCCGCAATGGACATATTGCGGATTCTCGCCGGGGGCGCAGGAGGAGCTACGTTCAGCAACCGATTCGTGGAACTCCTCACTGAAGCGAAGCGCGAATTCGTTCGATCGGCGGCGTGGTTGACAATCGATCCCACCGCGGTCACCGCAGACACCCCGATACCCTTTGATATAAGGCCCATCTGGCATCAGATTGACAGAGAGAATCGCGAGACCAGGGATACCGTGGCGGACCCTAGCGCAGCCCGGGAAACAGACGCTGGGGACGCAGCGACCCTGCGCTCGGCCGAGTTTGTTCCGTACAGCCCTGGTGGTCAGGCTCCACACAAGGGGCCTCTTTACGGCGTGTATGGCACGAGCCCCGATTCACTACGCCTCGGCCTGCTTGACCCACAGTTGCGCTTCTTCCAAGAACCAAGTGGTGACCCGATTGGGCCAGATCCACTCGTTGGCGTCATGAGTGAGTGGCTCGGCGGAGACAAACCCGTTTCCGTCCTCGATTTCAGCGGAGTCCCGTCGAGCGCAGCGGATGCAGCTATTGGGGTTGTGCTTAACCTTGTCTTTGAGGTCGCGCTCCGATGTGAACGTGATGGTCCGGGCATCGGCCGTCCCTGTCCCGTGTTGGTAGTTCTTGAGGAGGCGCACCGCTATCTCGGTGAAGGAGCAAGCGCGCTCACCCGCGAATCAGCGAACCGAATCGCGCGAGAGGGCCGCAAGTACGGTGTCGGCCTCCTGCTTGTGACGCAGCGACCGACAGAGCTCCCGAAGACTGCGCTGGCGCAGTGCGGTACGATCGTCGCCCTTCGGTTGTCGAACTCAGAAGACCAAGGTGCGATCAAGACAGCGCTTCCCGACGCAGTTGCGAGCCTAGCTGCGGTGCTTCCGTCACTGCGTACTCATGAGGCCATCATTAGTGGCGAAGCGTTGATCTTGCCGGCACGCGTCGTTCTCGACAACCCCGACCCGTGGCCGCAGGCCGAAGATCCTTCGCTGAAGCCTTGGCGGAGGGATCCCCAAGTTCCCGATGTTCAGCCTGCGCTGGCGGCATGGCGCGGGACATACCAGGGAGACGGATGATGATCGAGTGGATGCCGGTGAGCGGGTCGTGCAGGATCGTGGCTGAGGCCTACGAAGCCGAGACGGAACGAATCTACGTCAGGTTTCCGAACGGGGTCGAATGGTGGTATGCGGCCTGTCCTGCTCAGGTGTGGCAGGAGTTCACCGCGCCCGGACAATCTCGGGGACAGTACATCCACAGAATCCTGAATCACAAACCCAAGGGGCGACATGCAGGCTAACAACGGCCTGGCGGTCCGCTACCGGCCTAGCGGTCCCTGCCGACGTGGTAGTCGCCTTTTTGTTGTGGGGTAAGTTGTGGGGTAAGTTATATTTTTGCATCTAACTTGTTGATTATATTATTGGATTGGCGGAGAGGGAGGGATTCGAACCCCCGGACCCTTGCGGGTCAACGGTTTTCAAGACCGCCGCCTTCGACCGCTCGGCCACCTCTCCGACCGGGGAAGCATAGCCGAACGGCCCGGGGTTGGAC
>CAJVYM010000135.1 GCA_913009415.1 uncultured bacterium | reverse complement strand
GTAGAGAACGCCAAGGAAGCTTGCTTTTCACCCTTTGCGCCTGCCTGTCAGATATCAATGCACCCGTAACCCTTTGCGTCTCAACACTTCGTGCTCTTCGTTCGCAGCCCATAGGGCCGCGTGTCTAACCGGTGTAAGTCCGGTTGCGGGAATTGACTGTATGCCCGCATAGTATATCCGACGTCTCTTGGAGGTGACTTTAGGGGATGAAAGCTTGGAAGTAGATGTCCTTGCCGGTGCAGGGCTAGCGAACCTTCCGGGCCGTAGCATAAAGCGAACTTTGCAGCCTCGTTACACGTCCCATGCGAGAACCGGCGGTGTGGGTTGTGGATGCCGAGCCTGTGCGAAGAAGGCGAAGGCTAGTACGAACGGTGAAGGAACAGCCATATGCAACCGTTCGGTCCACCGGGGTACGGAAGGCGGCACGGAGGGGAAAGACACGCGGAGTAAATTGGGGAGCCCCAGCCCATACAAGGTCGTAGGGCAAAGACCCATCGCAGTAATAGATAAATCGATGGGAGGGTCGAGAGTTTCGGATGAGGCCCTAGTAAGCGATGACCCGATGGGACAGCATAACCCATTAGCGAGCCAACGCGTTGGTGAGCCAAGGGCCTCTGGATTGGAGTGTTGTTGGCCAAAGTGAAAGGAGCGCCGCTTGAGCTTAATGCTTGACTATGGGAGAACCAGCAACGCTGGGGAGACACTCCTCTCTGAACCAGGAGCTTAAGCCACGTATAAGTTGGTGTTGGGCGGGTGAACGCAGACCTTGTGCTTAACCCCGCGCTCACTGGTGAAAGTCGGGGCTGAATTCCAGTTTGAAGCCGTATTGGGGAAAACCCGACGCACGGAGTTTTAGAGAGGGAGGAGGAAACGTGTGGCACGGACTCGCGGCTATTTGCCACGCAGCTGGAAACGGCGGATACATCGGAAGTCACTGCTCTACACAATTACGCGCTTCCTCTCTACTCGGCGCTCTTCGTGGTAAATGTTCCTTGCTATCAGTTACCGCGCGGACTAGGTTCGAAGGGACATTGCCCATTCTAAACGGCTGGACAGGCCCGAAGCAATCCCTCTCTTTCGTAGCGGAGCAGTTTGCCACGCGTAACTCGCCTGCTACGGTGAGACGCAGCCTACGACACAGCTCATGAGATCAACGTCGCAGACAAGCTGCGACGCTACACAAGATCACGGCTCTCGCAGTGTAGCACACTCCTCAATTAGGCTCGTCTAACACCGGGATCTGTCGTCCAATGCCAGGGTCTTCATCGAGTAGCGCTACAATCTGCTAATCGCGGGATTTGGCCATGCCTGACATCCGGGTTAAAATGGTGCGGATTGTAAAGGAGGGAGCATGAGCGCAGGCTTCATTGTGATTCTTGTCGTAGTGTTTGTCCTTGGCTGGGGGGTCCTCGCCTACAACCGGCTCGTGCGGTTGAAGGTTCGCACTGAGGAGTCATGGCACGATATCGATACGCAGCTCAAGCGGCGGTGGGATCTGATCCCAAACCTCGTGGAGACGGTGAAGGGATACGCAAAGCACGAAAGCGGGGTCTTCGAACGAGTGACTCTCGCTCGTGCTAAGGCGATCGATGCCTCATCGCCACAGCAGCAGGCGGTCGCCGAGGAAGGATTGAAGGGAGCGCTGAAGTCGCTGTTTGCCGTGGTGGAGAATTATCCCGAGCTGAAGGCAAACGAGAACTTTATCAAGCTGCAGCAGACGATGGAGGAGATCGAGGATTCGGTGCAACGCGCCCGCATGTACTACAACGCTGTCGTGCGAGACCTGAACACGTCGATCGCCATCTTCCCACAGAGCATGATTGCAAACATGTTCCACTTTAAGGCACGCGAGTTCTATACCCTTCCCGGTACAGAGCAGCGCGAAGCGCCGAAGGTGCAGTTCTGATGCGCAAGGTCGCTATCTTCTTCCTTCTCGTCCTGGGCCTGTCAGTGGCCGCTTCCGCGACGCTGCGCATCAACACGTTCGATGCCCAGATTGCGCTTGATAACAGCGGGATATTGCACATCCAGGAGAAGATCAATGTCGATTTCTACAGCCCGCATCACGGAATAGAGCGCTTCATACCCGTATCCTACAAGCGTTCCACGGGGGAGAACATCACGGTCTCTCTCAGGGTCACTTCGGTCACGCAGGATGGAGTGAAGGCCCGGTACATCACGCGCAGGAGCGGTCGAAACATCCTCATGCGTATCGGTGATCCGGACCGAACGATCACCGGGACACACACGTACACGATAACCTACACTGTCGCTCGCGCCATTCTCTTTCACAATGACTACATCCAGCTCTACTGGAACGTAACGGGAAACAATTGGGCGATCCCGATCGATAGCGCATCGGCGACGGTCATCTTACCGAAGAGCGTAAAATCCGCTGACGTGATGACGACATCGTACGTCGGCTATTACGGAAGCAATGCCCGTGGGCATGTAGCTACGATCGATGACCAGGGGCGCTTCGTGTTCACTGCTGGACCGCTTGTGCCCGGAGAGGGGTTGACGATCGACATGGCGATCCCGCGCGATCAGGCGGGGATCGCAGCACCGACGACATGGCAGCGCATACTGTGGTTCTTGAATGCGAACAAGTACGCAGCGCTGCCGATCCTCACGCTCATCGTCATGTTCATGGTCTGGCTTAAGGTGGGCAAGGACCCGCGCAAGGGGACAATCGCCCCGCGCTTTGAACCACCGCGCGGGATGCATCCAGGAGAGGCAGGTGTCCTGATCGACGACCGCGCCGATCTGCGTGACATCTCGGCAATGGTGATCGGGCTTGCCGTGAAAGGGCACCTGACGATCAAAGAGGTCGGTGCTGACCAGGAGGGGATCGCCGAGAAAATCAGAGGCCTCTTCGGCCATGCCGGGCCACTCGACTATGAATTCGTCAAGGGTAAGAACGCTGACTCAGATCTGTCCGATGCGGAGACTACCTTGTTCAACGCGATATTCGATTCCGCTCACCCCGACAAGCGACTCCTCTCCTCGATGGAGAACGAGTTCTACAAGGTCCTACCGAAGCTCAAGTCCACTCTCTACGCCGGCCTGATCAAGAAGGGGTACTACCCGAACAACCCCGAGCGCACGCGAAAGTCGTACGCCAGCGCCGGAATGTTCGGCATCGTGCTGGCGATCGCGATCGGTGGATGGAGTGGATCGCTCTACCTGGCACTGGCGATCGCTCTATCCGCACTGATCGTCCTCGCGTTCTCGCCGATCATGCCACGCAAGACGAAGAAGGGAGTCCTCGTGCTGCAGGACCTTCTCGGCCTCTCAGAATACATCCACCGCGCCGAGGTGAAGCAGATGGAGTTTCACGATGCGCCGGAGAAGAGCCCACAGCTCTTCGAGAAGCTCCTCCCCTACGCCATGGCATTCAACCTGACTTCCATCTGGACCAAGCAGTTTGAAGGGTTGATGAGTGAGTCACCGCAATGGTACGTGGGATCAAGTCCGGGCTTCCATCCCGCTCTGTTCTACCTGGGGATGATGAGCCTATCATCAGGGATGGAGCGCACCTTCGTGTCCGCTCCGCGTACCAGCTCGGGCGGGCACTCCGCGTGGGGCGGCGGTTCCTCATTCGGCGGGGGCTTCTCCGGCGGGGGCTTCGGCGGGGGTGGCGGTGGGGGCTGGTAAAATGCTGCCGTTGCCGCCTAGTCCGGCTTCAATCCACCTCCGACCAGTAGTTTCCTGGCGGCGACGATGTCTGCCGATCTCACCTGAAACTCGACGAATCTGGCCGATGCATTGATCAGGTATATGCCGAGGCGGCGGGAGATCCCTCCCTTCTCGAAGTAAGGGATCCCCGCTTCCTCCAGGATGGATGAGGCGAGTGCGATCTGCCCTCCATCCCCCGTGGTGAGGATCGTCACCAAGCGATTATTCTCCTCATCCATATCTTCCCTCCGACCCAAGTATACCACCAACTAGCGCCTGTCGCCCTCGCTTGGCTTTACTTCTTTATCAGCTATCATCTTCCAAAAAGGGTTTACTGCTCTTGGCAATCGTGGTATCTTTGAGGGAGGCGGTATTCATGCGAAGGGTTTTCTTGGTGGTCGTTCTCGTCGTGGCGCTGTTCTCCGTAGTCTCTCTTGCTAAGCCGTATACGCTCGTCCCGTGGCAGTACGGCGTTATCGTGCTCGTGCAAACACCGTCCGTAGACCAGCAGCAGATCATCGATCAGGCGACGCAAGCAGTGCAAGATGTATTCTTGTTCTGGAATCTGCCAGCACCTACCCCTGGTTATGATTGGGCAACGCCGCCGCAGACGGACTCGCAAGTGTACAATACTGCGCAGTTGAACATGATCATGCAGACTCCAAGCCTGGTTTTCGAAAAGGCCCTTGGACTCACGCAGAGCCCAAGCCAGGCGATTCAGGAGACAAACCCGTTCCTCTCACCATGGGAAGCGGAGCACGGCATCGCTTTCCCGGGAAGGGATGAACAACACTTAATGCTCATACCCTGCCCCCTCTGGAGAGGGTGGAAGATCATGCCATTCACCATCGGCATCTTTCCAAGCCAGGCGTTCGACAGTGTGTTGGCACACGGATCGTGCAAGTGTGCATAGGTAGAGGGGTTGAAGTGATGTGGCAAATCATGCGTGTACAACACTTGGGTAACGTCCCAAAGGTGTCGGGTAGGTTGCGGAAGTGCACCTGGTCCTGTTTACTTGTTGCTTAGAACTAGAAGCTACAAACAGGAGGAACCCAGGTGCAAAACAGATTATACATGGAACTAGTGG
>CAJVYM010000134.1 GCA_913009415.1 uncultured bacterium | reverse complement strand
GGTATTATTATTTTTTTTTTTTAATGATACGGCGGCCACCGAGATCTACACTCTTTCCCTCCACGACGCTCTTCCGATCTGAGCATAGATGAAAGTGATACGCTGCGGCCATGTCTGGCAACTCGGGATGGAGATACTGCCCCTAGAACATCGCGTGTGGCATTGCAACCGCCGATTCGAGTAATCCTCGATTACGCAGTCCCGCATGGCCACCAAACTCTGTGATGACGCGCTCGTGAATCTCGATTACATCTGCTACGGACAGAAAGATTATTGCGCTCACTACTATGCCAGTCGTTTCAGTACTTGCCTGCGTTTCTCGACGACATAGTCGAGCCTCTCTCTCAGATTCTCGGCGTCCAACCGCTTGGGATGAGTTGGGGTTACGATCAAGTTGCCGTCTTGGATTGTCAGCTGTACCTGGCCGCCTTCCTCGAGTCCCAGAAGCTCAAGAATGGGCTTATCTAGAATCAAGGCGTTGCTGTTGCCCACTTTGCGTAGCTGCTTAATCATTCCGGCCTCCTTCTGTTATAACGATATTATAACAATAAGGCGGCCAGGGTGCCAGGTATGTCAAGTTTCACTTCAATAGCCACGAGTGCAGCCGTCACACTTCCATAAGAACAGGAGGCTCCGGCCATCCGAGGGCCCCATGAAACATGACAAAGCCACAATGCAGGAAGTCCTCGAGTTTCTTGCACTACAGAAACTTTTCTTCGATAAAGTCGGCGATCTCATCCGGTTGTTTTGGCGAGAGGACCGTGACGCCGTCGGGGAGTGCGACCTTTTCTTTTGTGACCACCGCGATCACCCCGACCTCGCCGGCGAGCGGGTCAGCACGGGTGTCGAGACGACGGTAGACCTCTATCTTGGGAAACGGCCCGTGCTTGTACCCCTCGACGATGACGATGTCGTAGCCTGCGAACAGGCGCTCAATCAGCTTTTCGATTGCCTCGTCCGGGTCGGTATCCCAGAACAAGGCACTTGTGCCCTCTGAGATGAGGAGCATCTGCTCCGCCCCGGCATCGCGTAGGCGGACGCTGTCAACATCCGCAGAGTCCATCTCTTCGAGGTGCAGGGCGTGTTTCACTGCTCCCACCCGAAAACCACGTTCGAGTAGGATGGTGATCACCTGCGCGATCAGGGTCGTCTTTCCACTGTTATGGTGTCCGATAAACGAGACAACCACTGTCATCACACACCTCGGTCGATGATGCCGATCAGGTCATCCATCCCCAGTCGGTGCAGCGTTTCGTCGGTCGGTCCGTAGCGATCGTAGCCGCGCGCCTCGTAGTAGCCTTCGATCGTCTCTTGCATTAGCTTAGGGTCGATCGGATGATCGGCACTCGCCCCTCGCGGAAGAGGTTCGCTAAATCGCGCTGGTAGAACGTCATCATCCCTGGTGTACCCGGCGCGCGCCGCGTGCAATCTTAGTAACACATAGTTTCGCTCGCCGATCAACAGCATCTCCTCCTTGCTCACTTCAAGGCCCGTCTCTGCCTCCAGCAGGGCACGGATGCGGGGGAGGTTATACTTCTCCCCCGTCGCGCGTACGGTGAACGCGCATAGAATGAGCGAGTTCACAAACGAACGCACGTCCTCGTAGGTCTTCGCCACATTGGCCTTATCGGCCAGGGTGAATCGATCGTAAGGCTGATCGATCCCTAGCTCCGGTGCGATGACGCCACCTGTGAGCATCGTGTCGTGCATCCCTTCCATGTGCGTCGCCCCGCGCGGGCTGGTGGCGTACGAAATCCCCAGGCCCTGCTTACCACGTGGCTCATGCATCGGGAGCTCCACTCCCTTGATCGTCATCGCAAAATCGGCCCCCAGTTGGGCAGCGTATTTCTCTAACCCATCGGCGATCTCATCTCCAACGCCCTCACGATGAGCGATCTCGTCGATCAGGCGTATGATCGCCTCACCATCGCCCCACTGGATCTTCTCCTCGATCAATCCCTTCTCCGAGGCCTCCATAAGAAACGCGATGCTCACCCCAACGGAGATTGTGTCAAGGCCATAGTCGTTGCACAACTGATTTGCCAGAGCGATCGCGCTCAAATCGTCGTTCAAACAGAGAGATCCAAAGGCGGCAGTCGTCTCGTACTCCGGCCCACCAAAGCGGGGATCGACCTCTCGCCCGGCGAAAATGGTCTTCACGGCACGCTTGCACCTTATCGGGCAGCCCGCGCACCCCTCGCGACCTTCAAGGATCGTGTCATGCAGCGTTTCCCCACCGATCGTCTCCGCAGCATCGAAGGTCCCCTCTTGGAAGTTCTTTGTCGGGAGGATTCCCGTGTTGGAGAGCCAGGTTACTCCTCCAGCTGTTCCGTACTCGCCGAAGCGGCGCATCTCTTCATCGTACGTATCGCGTGTGTGCTCACCGCGCTCATGCAGGAAGCGCTCCTTGTCGTGTAGCGGCTTATCTTGACTTCCATGCACGACGATGGCCTTCAGCATCTTGCTTCCCATCACCGCACCGAGGCCGGGCCTTCCCGCAGAACGGGAGACATCGTGCATGATGCACGCCATCTGCACCAGGTTCTCACCAGCAATTCCGATCGCTGCGACACGGGAGTGAGGATAGAGCCCAGTAAGAGCGCTTGTCGTTTCAAGAACCCCCTTTCCCCACAGATCGGAGGAGGGATGAATCTCAGCTTTGCCGTCGACGAGTGTTAAGTAGACCGGTTCTGAAGCTGCACCGCGAAGAATAATCCCGTCGTACCCGCTTCTTCCAAGTTCGTGACCGAAGTACCCACCGACGTACGATCCGGCGACGCTTCCGGTCTTGGGGGAAAGGCCCATCACGATGTGCCTGCCGGCACCGAGGACATTTGTACCCTGGAACGGCCCGGTGCCGAAGAGCAGGATGTTCTCCGGTGAGAGGGGATCTTCCGATCCGGTAAGCTCCTCAAGGAGGATGCGCGCGGCGATCCCCCTGCCGCCGATGTACATCCGTTCCCAGTCCTCTGGTATTTCGTAATCGGTGATCGCCCCTGTTGTCAGATCAACGTCCAGATATTTGCCAAAGCTTCCATGCATTCCCTATTCCTCCTTATCGTCATAACCATGCCTCTATTGTAGCCATGTGGAAGAGAGGCGCAACACGCGGAGGGCACCAGCGGACGCAGGATCGAACTGGGTTTCGGAAACGCGGTTCCACACTTCCAATTCGAGCGCAACGGCCACTGCTGTATCGATCCAAGTCCGTACCTGGCAAGCCTCTCTTCAATCGTATCGTTACTGTGTGCACACGTGGGACAAGTTGCGGAAGAAGCAGTAACCCCCACTCGGGAAGAAATCTTCAGATCACAAAGAACCGATAGTTTTTCTTGGTAACTGCTGCACTTAAGGTTGACGCCGGTAGGCGGCGTGAGATCTCCCTTCACAGCAACGTCGTACACAAGGTACGACGCTACGCAAACCTCGTTCACGTATTCATTACCGCAGCATCGGGTCCTGTACCCGACGTTGTATGCACTCACTCACGCATTGTGGCATCTAGCGCCAACAAAGCAGCGGTAAGGTAGAGTAATTTGCTTAAACTAAAAATGCTACGAACTCTACCAGTCCCTTTCCTTAAACGGTCTACATCACTTCTCATGGAATACGTTGTACATAGTTACATATTCTTCTTTTTCTAGCAGAAAGTCTTCATCTTCTGCGTAGTACTTCGCAAGCTCAGGTTGCGCCCCTGCAAACTTCTCAATTGCTTCCATCGATTTCCACATGGTTACAAGAAGGAAATGCGCTACAGCACCTTCGTTTCGCCGCTGGAAATAGAGTTTGAGCAAACCATCAACGGATCCATAATCCGGCGCTGCCCGGTCGACCATGAACTTCTGATACTCATCAGCCTTTTCAATGGAAACCTTGCCATGCCACAATCGCATAATCGCCACAATATAACCCCCTGGTTTTCAAGCATACAAACTAAATACAATACCCTTGTTTTCACCTGATGGATTGGCTTTCTTACCTCAAAAATTTGCTCCACCTACAAGCGTAACTGGCACGTTGCAACCCAACTCAATCATGTTGGTGCGATCATCTGGCGCTATCTCCTTGCTTCACACTAGCAGACTTAGTCGTCTGGCCCTGCAGGCAACTGAGCACCATGCCAGATCGCCACGATCCAGACCGTTTTTCCGCTCACTCGATAGAAGAATCGATATAGCCTGACGATGACTTCCCGATGCGGCAGATCAGGGAATTCCGGTATCGGCCGCCCCGAATTAGGGAACTTCTCCAGCCTACGAAGCACTTCTTCGGCCTTACCACGAAACTTGGTGGCAGCCGATGGGTCGTCTTGGCGAATATGCTCTAATCCTCCGAGAAACTGCGCGCGAGCAGATGGAGTGAACTTTAGCTTCACGAATCGCTGCCCTTCAAAAGAGCATCAGCCTCCTTGAACACGCTTGTTAGAGTATGCCCTACGCCATCAGCAATCTCCTTTTCTCCGACGGCCAGTAGATGCAACAACTCTCGCTCGCGCTCAGATTTCTCATAGGCATCGACGCTTTGAATTACAGCAATCGCCCTTCCACGCTGAGTGACGACAAGCGGATCAGCGGAATCTTGAAGCTTCTTAAGTACGGATGCCGCATCTTGCCGTAGATCTGTCACAGGGATGATATCAGGGATCTTCATTCTCTATGGCTCTATTCATGTTAGATGTTGGTACTTATGGATCAAGAACATCCTACCGCAGTTAGGAACCATGCTTGAGGGATAGCCGCGGTGGGATTTTGATTTGGCCAGCGATGCCCATTATCTATTGGTAA
>CAJVYM010000133.1 GCA_913009415.1 uncultured bacterium | reverse complement strand
CTCTACCGGTTGCTGAGCCTCAAGGACTATCGGGATTCTTAGGTCATAGGGCGGCAGTGGACGAAAACCGTGATTGCTACGGGTTTCGTGGACAACTCAAAAACGTAACTAGGAAAGTCACGCTAGGTGATGCTGTAGGCTGAAAGCTGACCGCCTCTAAACAGCGAAGAGCCAGTTCCTCCTGAAGAACGAGAGGACGTGTCATCAGTCATTTGTTCCCTGGTGTAGGACGAGGCTCGATACCACGACCGTCAACAGGACGAACGTCAGTACCCCGGCAAGGCCAACCGGCTCCTGCCACGGCGCGAGCCCCTTGACCATCACCGCCCGCAGCAGACGGTTGGAGTAGGTGAGCGGTACCAGATAAGAGAGCGGCCGCAATAGCTTGGGAATCGCCTGCAGCGGCCATATCATGCCGGACAAGAGGATAGAAGGGACGACGATCAGCGGGTAGAAAAGGACTGCCTGTGACTCAGTCTGGGCCACACTCGAGAGCAATGTCCCCATTCCAACGCTCCCGACAGCGAACGCGATCACGCAGGCGAATGCCCAGAAGAGTGAACCGTTGATCACTATCCCAAACACGATCTTCCCGATCGCAAGAACGAGGATCGATTGAACGAAGGCGATCAGCCCGAACGCGACGATGTACCCGAGGATGAACTCCCCCCGCCGCACCGGCGAGACCCACACCCGGGAGAAGGTTCCGTCCACCTTCTCCTGCACTATGGAAAGGAGGGTCAGCAGTGTGGAGACGAGCATGACTACGAGCCCCATGATCGCCGGGGCGAAGCTGTCGATGAACCGCACCTTAACCCCGTACAGGTATCGCGTCTCCACCTTCACCGGACCTCCCTCTCCAATGTTCATCAGCGCATCGGCGAGCCCTTTCCGCACTGCAGCTACAATCTGCGGATCGGATTCATCCAAAGTGAGGTCGATCCTCCCCTGGGCCGAGGTCGCGACCCCCATGGCGAAGTGCGCGTAGTATAGGCTGGTGAATTTCTTTGGAAAGCGGATCACCGCCTGGTAATGTCTCCGAAGAATCAGCGCGTCGGGATCGCGGGAGCTGGGATTCAATGTGGTCACTTGAAACGTGGAGTCGCCTTGCAGGTTAGAGATGATCGAACCGGTAAGGTCAGTGTGGTCATCATCGATTACGGCAAGTCGGATGCCATGGATCTCTCCAGAGAAGGAGAACCCAAACAGGATCATAGCCAGGACTGGAATGACGAACATTACCACAAGGACGCGTTTATCGTTCCAGATCTGGCGCAGGACGCGGGAGGCGACCGCCCTGATCCGAAAGGCACTCCGCGAAAGCACTCTCATGGCGTTCCTCCTTCAGCAGATGGCGCGTGCTGCGTGATATAAAGGAATACCTCCTCCATCGACGGGGACTTGCCTGCGCTTGGCACCTGCGCCTTGAGATCTTCCGGCGTCCCATCGGCGATCAACCGCCCACGCCGCATCATCCCCACGCGGCCGCAGCGCTCGGCTTCGGCAAGGTAATGTGTGGTGATGAGGATCGTCCGTCCGGCGCGGTTGAGGGAATCAAAGTGAGCCCAGAACTCGATCCTTAGGGCAGGGTCAAGCCCGATCGTCGGCTCGTCGAGGAGGAGGAGCTCCGGATCGTGAAGGAGCGCGCAGGCAAGGGACAGGCGCTGCTTCTCTCCCCCGCTCAAGCGGCTAGCACGTTGCTTCCTGAGCTCGCGCATGTGCATCAACACGAGGAGTTCATCGGTGCGAGCAGTGATCCTTCGCCCGGCCATTCCGTAGATCCGCCCAAAGAAGAGGAGGTTCTCCGCCACAGTGAGGTCGCGGTAGACGGCGCTTTCCTGTGGCATGTAGCCAATGCGGGCCTCTATCGCGTGAAACTCCCTGGGGACCGACCGACCGAGGACAGTGACGCTCCCCTCGCTCGGCGGAAGAAGCCCACATATCATCCGGATCAACGTCGTCTTTCCCGCGCCGCTCGGCCCGACCAGGCCGTAGATCTCGCCCTTTTTCACCCTGAGATCGACCCGATCGACCGCCCGACGGGCGCCAAACAGCCTTACGAGCTCGGCGGTCTCGATGATGGCCTCAACCATTGCTCTTATCCGGGGGATTGAACAGATCGTCGGGGACGCTGGAATTCACCATGATCTTTACGTAGGAGATGACGTTTGCCAATTCACCGTCTCCGTTGTAGGTCTCGATGCGAAGCGGTAGTGTAACCCCGTCGGCGACCGCTGTCGCGTCGAGGAAGCGCGCGTCCACCAACAGGTTCTCATTCGCGTCATACAGGATGCGCCGCACCGGGACGAACGTCTCTGGGTCGACCCACAGGTCGATCCTCCCGTAGACAGCGGCGTCGCTCGCCGGCAGGCCGCGGATATGATACGTATTACCCTCTTCCTCGATTCGAGTGAACGTGTAGTCGTCGAGCATGCTTCGCACCCCATGCAGGATGTTGCGGAACATCAGCCACGGCTGCTCCGCGGGTGAGAGCTTGACAAGATCCTTCTCGAACCACTTATCTATCGCGGCGATGTACATCCACATCTTTCCCCCAACGATCAGGGTCACATTCCCGGCAAGGTATTCTGGTTCAAGGTACTCGAGGCGCATCTTGTCCGGCTGCTTGAGCGTAAGTCGCATCTGTTGCATGAGCGATACGGCCCCATCCTTGTACGTCCGTACAGAGATGACCGCGTTCAGGTCATCAAGCCCGTCCACGGCGCTGTTCATCCGATTGAGGATATCGGCTGCGGTGAGCGTCCCTGCCGCATAGCCCACAAATGCCGTCACCATCAGCATAAGAATGGTGATCCCCACTCCAACAAGCCCTCCCTTCATTTCGGCTCCTTTTTCGCGATCGCCTCGCGACCCTTCTCGGTCAGGATCCCCTCGTAGAAGACGATCCCGATCGTGTGCACCAGCTCCCGTGAGGAGATGCCACCCGATATCAACGCCCTTGGGCTGACGACGGCGCGCACTGTACCCAAAAGCAGGATCAGCCACAGATCGGGGTCGAGGTCCTTGCGGGCAAATCCCTCTTCCTGTGCCTCGACGATCAGGCCCTTCATCCGGTTCAAGCGTTCATTGCGCAACTCCTCGATCCGCGCCCACAGCACGGGGTCAAACTCCTCCACTTGGGAGAAAATCCGCTCCTGCAGCTGGGGGAGGAGCTCTGCCAAGAACGAAAGTAATACCTTGATCTTCTCGAGGGCATCGCCCGAACCGGACATGATTTCGTCCCACCGTTTCATGTTTTCCTCGAGCAGCGAGAGCAGGATCGCCTCCATGAGCGCGTCCTTGCTTGAAAACGAATCGTAGAGCGTCTTCTTGCTCACCCGCGCTCGTTTTGCGACGGCATCGGTGGTCACGCCCTTGTACCCGTGATCGAGGAGAAGATTTCTTCCCACGGCCAAGATTCTCTCTTTCGTATCCATGGAGGTTCCTTTCAGCTCTGTCCTATCAGTACTATAATCGTATTACCGGTACTGTATCACAACAAGCCTCCTCTGTCAAGAGCGGCAGCAACCTCAGTATCCTATTCTTCTATAGTACCCTTGCGCTTCACATGCTGCACCGCACTTGTTATGTTTGGCATGGGGTTCTCAGACAGCAAGGAACCCATTGTGGCGACTGCGGTATAATGGTGTAACCGGGAGTGATTAATTGATGCTACACTGGTTGAAAGAGCGAAGACAAGAACAGGTACGACGGCGTGAGTTTCCAGGCCCGTGGCGAGAGATCATCGAGCGTAACGTCCCGTTCGCCTCCTATCTTCCACCCGCTGATCGCAAGGAGTTAGAGGAAGACGTGTTGATCTTCTTGAGCGAGAAGAACTTCGAGGGAGCGGGCGGACTTGAGATGACAGATGAGATCAAGGTCACCATTGCAGCACAAGCGTGCATCCTCCTTCTGCACCGCAAGACCAATTACTACCCGGGCCTGTACTCGATCATCGTCTATCCGCACGCCTACGTCGCCCGCCAAACGGTGCGGGAAGGACGGGGAATCATCGTCGAGGGGATGCAGCCGCGGCTGGGAGAGTCGTGGACGCAAGGGGCGGTCGTCCTATCTTGGGACGATGTCCTCGCCGGAGCCTCTGATATCCACGATGGCCACAATGTCGTCTTCCACGAGTTCGCCCATCAGCTGGACGCCCAAGACGGCGCGATGGACGGAGCGCCGATCCTCTCCGATCATTCGATGTACGCTACTTGGGCCAGCGTATTGGGGCAAGAGTACGAACGGCTACAGCAGGACACCGCGCTTGGCAAAGAGACCCTGCTCGATCAGTACGGTGCCACCAACCCGGCAGAATTCTTCGCCGTGGCGACCGAGTTTTTCTTCGAGAAGCCGCGGCAGCTTCGCCAGCAACTCCCGCAGCTCTACGAGGAGCTGCGCCAGTATTACAAGCAGGATCCAGCGGAGCTTCAGATATAGGCCAAACTGTCGGAATGAGCACAGCTTACACTAAGTAAGTGTAACTAGAGAATGCCGCCCAAAAAAGTAAGACGGAAGGCTGAGAACCACTGTGGATTCCGAGACCTTACCAGAGACTGGGCCCATCTGGCAACGCTCAGGCACCATTAAAGCAATCAAATAGCAGGACCATCGGAAAAGAGCAACGACACACTCGACAAAGTACTACCTGAATCCGTGAAGCAGGCACGAATTGGCATTTGCCTGGGCAGGATGCTACATTGTGAGGGGTGAGCGTCCATCTGAAACGTTCACCCGGGAGGTGCGGGGAAGATGCGCTTTGAGATCGTACAGGGGAATGAACTACTCTCTAGCCATTCAGGA
>CAJVYM010000132.1 GCA_913009415.1 uncultured bacterium | reverse complement strand
AGTTAGGTCCGTTGCTTAAGAGATGCGAACAGCAAGCGGGAGGACGACCAAGCGAGATATTGGCGGATGCGGGGTACTGGAGCGAGGAGAACGCGAAGTTAGAGAGTGCGGAGACGGAGCTATTCATCGCCACGACGAAGGACTGGAAGCAGCGCCAGGCGATGCGGGATGCGCCACCGCCACGGGGAAGGATTCCCAATGGATTGTCGGCAAGGGAGCGCATGGAGCGGAAACTGTTGACGAAGAGGGGGAGAGAAACGTACAAACAACGTGGGTCAACGATTGAGCCGGTGTTTGGGCAGATGGTGATGCGGGGGTTAGTGTCAATACTGTTCACTTAAGTATCTCAACCAGATACTTAAGTGAGCAGTATTGGCCTTAGCCTGCTACCGGTTTCTCCGTCGCCGAAGTTCCACGCGTACGATGAAACTTTCCCATCGCTATCAAATGATGCACTGGCGTCGAACTGAACCACGAGCGGCGCGTAGCGAAAGTCATTTTCGGGAACAAAGCCGAACGCCGCTTTTGGGAGCGTATTCGGCCCAGCCGGGCCGCATCCGGCTAGGAGTGCAAGTATTCCGGCAATCAGTAGCAGTAAGAAGGTTCCTCTCTTCATGATCGATCTCCCTCGCCAATCTTCGACGCTCTTCAACTCCTTGATATGGCTGGATGCGAAGCAAGTTTACCCGCAAGACGCGGCGAAATCAGCCAGCAGCGATGAACTATGAACGACGAGCAGCTAACGGGAACATCTTCCCATGCCAAGCTGAACGCCGAATGCTGACGGCTTATCTTTGTAACACGCGTTAAATTCTGCGTTTTCTCTACCTTGGCCGTTGACCATCGATCCATTCTGTGCTACCATGCGTGGGGTGTGGGGAGGGCTGCATCATGTATATGATCATTGTGGGGGCTGGAAGTATAGGGCTGAGTTTGATCGAGATCGCTACCAAAGAGAAGAACAACGTGGTTGTGATCGAGGCAAACCCCGAGCGCGCCAGAGACATCAGCAACAAGTTTGACATCACCGTCCTCAATGGGAACGCAACTCTCGTTGAGACGCTGCGCGAGGCCGGATCGGAACGGGCGGATGCACTGATCGCCACTACGAGCGACGACGCGGTGAATCTGATGGTCATCTCCATCGCCGAACAGCTAAAAATTCCATCAATCGTTTCTATCGTAAATGGAAAGGAACACGTGGAGTTCTTCAACCGGCTGGGCGCAAACGTTATGGAGAATCCGGAGGAAGTGGTGGCGAATCACCTGTACACTGCGGTTAAACGCCCCAACGTGAAGGATTTCACCATTCTCTCACAGGGCGATCAAGTCTTTCGTATCGCTGTCAAAACCGAGTCAGCGCTCGTTGGAAAGTCGTTCGCTGAATGCGTAAACAGGGACATCGTTCCCAGTTCGATGATGGTTATCGCTGTCGAGCGTGAAGGTAAGAGGAAGATTGTCACCCCGGAGACGATCTTTGCCCCGGATGACGTACTCACTCTCTTCTCGCTCGAACGGGCAAGCGATGAGATAATCGATAAACTGACCGGATGACACCCATCAGTTCCCGCATGTGGCCGGATCTTCGGATCATCCTGCGCGACCTCGGGATGCTTGTTCCCGTTGTTGGTGTCATGGCCCTGATTTCTCTCGTGGTCCCATTGGCGTTCCACGAAACGTATGCCTTCTCTCCTCTGCTGATCACCGCGCTGGTTTCGTTTGCGTTGGGGGCACTGCTCTATTTTCCTTTCCGCAACGCCGGTGACGCCAAGCTAAAGCACGGGATGATCATCGCCGCATTCGGCTGGCTCCTCGTCGCGACGCTCGGCGCTCTTCCCTTCGTCTTAACCGCGATCTTCGCGCAGCAAAGCGGGGTCGCATCGCCGACATTGCTCCACTTTCGCGACCCGACAAACGCTTTCTTCGAGTCGATCTCCGGCTATACGGGAACGGGATTGACCATGGCCGCGCGCGCCGATCTCCTCCCCAAAACGCTCCAATGGTGGCGCAGTTTCATCGAATGGATCGGGGGGATGGGAGTGATCGTTCTCATGCTCACCATCGTCGCTGGGCCACGACCGGGCGCGGCGAAGTACAGCCTGTACTACGCCGAGGCGCGCGGGGAGAAGATTCATCCAAGTATCGTCTCCACGCTGCGTACGATGTGGTGGATCTTCCTACTGTACACGTTTATCAGCACGATCATCCTGTGGGGGGCGGGAATGCCGATTTGGGACGCGCTCAACACCGCCATGACCGCAATCTCCACCGGTGGGTTCAGCGTCACGGCAAACAGCATCGCTTCCTATCATAGCGTCGCCATCGAACTCGCCCTCATCCCAATCATGCTCTTCGGCGCGATTAGCTTTGCTGTACACTACGAGCTGATGCGCGGCAAGGGGCAGATCCTGTGGCAGGATCCGCAGACCCGCTGGGTTCTCATCATGATGCTCATGGGATCGCTCTTCCTCACGCTGGAGAACCTCGCTAACCTCGGAGTGTTGCAATCACTGCGGGATTCAACGTTTCAGTTCGTCTCCGCGATGACGTGCACCGGGTTTCAGACCGTGAACATTGGGAGTTGGAGTGCCACGTCCAAGCTCCTTCTTTCCGCGGGGATGGTCTTCGGAGGAGCGGCCGGGTCGACCGCCGGCGGGATCAAGGTGATACGGATGCTCATCCTGTTCAAAGGCGTCGGCTGGCGCTTCCGCAAGATTACCTCTCCGCAAGGGGCTCTAGTGCCGTTTCGCATCGGAGAGAAAGCGATTGATGAGTCGGAAGTGGGACATCGCCTGGAGGATGCATCGCTGATCACCTTCTTATGGTTGATCTTCCTCGCGTTAGGTGTGATTGTATTGCTGCACACTACGCCACCCAAATTCAGTTTGGCTGACGTCATCTTCGAGGTGGCGAGCGCACAAGGAAACGTTGGCCTGTCGACGGGGATCACCGGCCCGACCATGCCCACATTGAGCAAGCTTGCACTGTCGTTCAACATGTGGATCGGACGATTGGAGATAATTCCCGTGCTGATGTTCATCCGCTTCCTCTTCTTCGGCGTTCAGTAAAGGGCAGTGATTGGTAATGAGTCACGAGTGATGAGAAAGAAAAAGCGGGTCCTTGTCGTTTTGAGTGGGTGGTTGAAGATATGGTACATAACAGATCCCCTCTCGCAAAGGCATGAAACAGGGATACGTAATGAGAGAGAGCAAGAGCATCCTCTCGCAAAGGCGTCAAGACGCAGGGAACAGCAGGAAGAGGGAGAAACAACAAGGATCAAAGGTATCTCTTAGCGATCTTGGCGGCTTGAGCGAGTAATAACGAGCGGGCGAGAGAAAAGCGTTCTATCATTTGTGGTTAGAGGCTCGTTACCCACTCTAAACAGCAAAGAGCCTTGTGATTGTGCCGAATACGAAACAGTATCCTTCCCTGCTGATATTCAGTTGCCTTGTAGATATAGCCGCGTACCCCAAATGCGTGGTACAATAACGATGTGGACATGGCTTGACCTCCATTTTGTCTATTAACCGGTCTTTATACCGGCTGAAGGTAGGCCGTGTCCACATTCTTGCTTTCAGGTACGCAAATTCCGGATGAACCTCTTTTTCTTTAGTTACTCACTTGGAATGACAAAGAGCCTCTCTTGCGTTGTTTTGCCGTGCGTGAGGATGTAGACTGCCACCATGCCTGTTGAAATCAAGACCTTGTCCAGAAGAGACGTCGATCAGTACATGGATCTGCTGCGAGCCGGGTTCGGTGAAGAGCTCTCACAACGCGGGACTGACATTGCCCATGTGGGGCGGATGGCGCGGGTGATGTTGTCTTGCGGAGGGCTCCCGCTGCGCCTCATCAAGACCGCAACCGGGCGAGGCCTGTTTGTCCTAGCAGCGAAGGATGGCTCGCGTGTCGCTGGTGTACTCACTGTGCTTGAGGGAAGGGTTCCTGATCTGATCGGTGTTTATGTCCTGAAAGCATATCGCGGACAGCGCATAGCGCTCAGGCTTGTGCAGGAGGCGTTGCTGCGATTGAAGAGACGCGGCTACTCGCAGGTGCACGTGTCGGTGATCGATCACACGGCTCAGCTCCTCGCGCAGCGCGGTGGCTTCGTCCCCTACGATCACATCGATCTCTACGAGCGCAGCCTGCCAGCACGGATATTCGTCCCGGATGCCATGTTTGCTCGACGCGTGCGCAAGGTGAGCCTCCAACGGCACCCGTACGACCTTGGCCCGTTGAACCTCTTCACAGGGGTGCGCGTTCGACGTATCATTGTCTATTCTGGAAAGGAGGCGACGTTTGCCGGTATGCTCATCGCTCTTCCCCACCAGAGTATGGGGGAAATACATCCGCAGGTTCTGGTGCCGGGGCGTGAGGATACGTTCTGCGCCTTGCTCAACGCGGGCTGCGAGTGGTTCCTCCAGATCGGAAGGACTTCGACCTCGGTCTCACTGCACGATGACACAACATCACTTACCAGCATCTTGATGAGGGAGGGGTTTGTGAAGCGTCGTTCTTGGGTGGAGTTGAAAATCGATCTATAAGAAAGGCCTCTTTGCTGTTTAGAGTGGGTAGAGAGCTCTAGACGTCAGCAGACAAGATACCGTCCTTTCGCCCGCGATCTCAGCGGTCAGCCTTCAGCAGGCAGCTCAAAGCACAAGATTCACTCGCTCTGTCTCATCACTCGTCGCGGTAGGGACACCCGTCGCCGGGTGCCCCCCGCACAGATCCGGACGTGAGGAATTACGCTCATCCGGCTCCTACCTCGGGTTGATGACGCGGAGGCGTTCTGCGCCTCCCGTACTCGCTC
>CAJVYM010000131.1 GCA_913009415.1 uncultured bacterium | reverse complement strand
TATGTGTGTGTCGCACCAGACCGACTCGTAAGAGGTGACACATGAGGCTGCGGTGTCGTGAGTTAGTGATCCTCAGTGGTTGCATGTTTTCTTTTTTTTTTTAATGATACGGCGACCACCGAGATCTACACTCTTTCCCTACACGACGCTCTTCCGATCTCGAGTGACCGGCGACGTTTTCATCGCAGATCTCGATGTAGGCGTGGATCGAGGGGACGACCTGACTCACATCGCCCATGTCGGTCGACCCCATCCCCGCATCCGGCGGTGGCGGGTTGAGCGGCTCACCAAGCTGCGCCAGGTTCTCCACGAACGCGTCCCCGATAGCGCGGTTTGGTTTCATCGCCTTGTATGAATGGCCGACGATCTTGAAGTCAAGGCTTGCTCCCGTAGCGAGTGCAGCCCCCTGTGCGCAGGCGCGCAGCTTCTCCAGCAGCTCGTCGCGATAGTCGTTCTCCAGTGCCCTCACATAGAAGTTGGCGGCGGCGTGCTCGGGAATGATATTCGGCTTCGCTCCCCCGTCGGTGATGATACCGTGGATACGCGCACCGTCCTTGATGTGCTGGCGCATGGCGTTTAACCCGTTGAACGTCTGGATCACCGCATCGAGGGCGTTGATCCCCTTTTCCGGGGAACCGGCAGCGTGCGACGCCTTGCCAGTAAACTCGATCATCACTTCGGTAATCGCCAGGCTCTTTCGATCGACCACCGTGTGGGATGAGGGATGGAACATCATCGCCGCGTCGACCCCGTCAAACAGGCCGGCATCGACCATCAACACCTTTCCTCCACCACCTTCCTCACCGGGGGTACCGAAGAAGACGAGCTTGCCGGGAACGTCGCCCTTGACCGCTCCAACAGCGAGGGCGGCGCCCAGGCCAGCAGCAGCGATCAGGTTGTGTCCGCAGGCGTGCCCAATGCCCGGGAGTGCGTCGTACTCGCTGATGATGGCCACTGTCAGGCCATCGCTTACCGCTGGATGATCGGCCTGAATGGCGGTCTCAAGGCCGGCAACCCCCAACTTCGTTACGAATCCAGCCTCCCTTAGTTTCTCAGCGAGGAGCTTGGATGCCCTGAACTCCTCGAACTTCAGCTCCGGGTGCTCGTAGATATCCCGACTCACACCGATCAGTTGATCGGAAATCTCGTCCACATACGCGCACGCCTGTTCCTTCAGGTTGTTCATTTATCCTCCTTGAAGATTTATCGATCTTTGTGACATGATACCGCAAAACGCGCGGCGGGAGGGGTGATGGACATCCTGTGGAAGGGGCTTACCGGCGGTTTGGTCACGGCATTCATGGCCTGGAACGCCAAACGCGGCACGCTACTTCCCGGGATTATCCCATTGTTTCCCCCCTTCGCTATCATCGCCCTGTTTATCGTAGGAAGAGACAGGAGTGCATCCTCATTTCGCCAGGTGACGATCTCCGGGATGAAGACCCTCCCCGCCCACTTTGCCTTCTCACTCGCTTCGTACCTGGCGATATCCCATCTTGACTATCGACTCGCGATCCTCATCGGGATAGTCTGTTGGGCAATGTCACCCTGGTGATCTTCCTCATTTCGGCGGGTCACTGAGCCTCAAATCTTCCCCTGACGATTGCCTGGCCACGATTGACCATCAGGTGTCCGTTGCCGAGCACCTTATCCAACACGAGATGGTCATCGAGAATGACCAGGTCGGCATCGGCTCCTTCAGTTATCCTCCCTTTCTTCCCGTCAAGGCCCAGTCTGCTGGCCGGGTTGGTCGTAACGAGCGTTAGCGCCTCGGAAAGCGGCATAACGTTACCAGAAATGATCGCACGCACTGAATGAAATAGCGTCGCCACGCTGCCGGTCTCCATGCCCACCAGGTTCTTCCTCTCATCGAACACAGGCATGCTCCCATTCCCATCGCTACTCAGCGTCACATGCGCCAGATCGACATCCTCTCTAATCAGCTTCTCCATCGCCGCAACCGTCTCGCGCTCCTCGGGGTGAGCGGTAAGATCGATATTGCCTCCCCGACGGACAAACTCGATACCCTGATCGAGGAGGGCGGGCGTGCGCGCCATGTGAGTTGGGAGGAACAGATCGATCGGAAGTTCGGTACTCTCGATCACGTCGAATATCTTGGTGATCCCATCTCTTCCGCCTCCCACGTGCAGATGCACGATACCCATCTTTCCTCCCAGCATCGCGCCCACTCGCACCTGTGAGGCAAGACGAGCCAGCTCTTCTGTGGTTGGTTGTGATCCGCGGTGATCGGAGATAGCGATCTTCACGCCCACAACCTGATCGATTAGGGCAAGATCACGATCGACACTTCCAGTGATCGTGACCGAGGGGAGATGGTAGGACCCAGTATACATGTAGGCGCTCACACCTTGTGTGCGAAGCCCCATGATCTTTGTCAGCAGTGCTTCCGGGCTACGGCTGATCGCATCCGTCCCGAGGACGCCAACAACTGTTGTCGTCCCAGCAGAAACAAGATCACCAAGAGCAATCTCAGGAACGCGCGACACGGGACCGTCTTCTCCCCCACCACCAAGGACATGCACGTGTAGATCGATTAAGCCTGGAATAATGATCTTTCTTGTAGCATCGATACGCTCTATCTGAATGCTCTTGGGAAGTGAGATACTTTCATCTATGTGGACAATGCGTCCCCCGGCAATGAGAAGATCTTTCTTACCCAGCAATTCTGGCGCATAGACTGTCCCTCCGTGAACGACGACAAACTGTGGCTTATTATTCATGTCCCTTCTTTCCCTTCAGATGATTCACCAGGCCCGTAAGCCACTAAACTGGAAGCCACTACACACGGGGCGTCCACACCATTGATAGAGGAATAGTCAGACAGCCCGAAGGAAATAATGTTATAATCTGCCTTCTTCCCCAGTATTTCCGCTATCACAGGAAGGAGATAGCGCTGATCATTATTCAAAAATTTGTCAAGCCTGGGAAAGGCACGCTGATATTCCCTCCTAATTATCACCATATCCAATGTCTTCTCGAGTTCATCTCGGAGGGATCTCTCGAGGTCATCGACGTCCCTAGGCATGGCAGCTATTACTTCCCGCAAAGAGTATCCAGAGCCGTAATGAATAACGTCGCCAGTCGCTACAATCGCCGTCTTTGTTGTTATTATGCTTCGTACGGCTGCTCCGATTCTCTCAGCGACTACAAAGGAATCGGTGACTGGGTTTCTTGTCATCCCAATGTAGAGCGGGACGATCCGCGGCAATGGGTGGCCATGAAGCAGATAGTAGTAGTGGAGAAGGCTGAAGAATGTATCAAGAGAAAACTCCTCTGCCAAAAATTCACGCTCGTCACGACGCACAACATCGCTTTCCGGTATCGGGGCAAGATCAAAGGATATATCCCCAAACGGCGTGTGCATAAGAAGGGCCATCGGCATGAATGCCCCTGCCAACGCGGAAAACGCACTCCGCCGCGCGGATGACTCCTCCTTGGATGCCATCGCTTGGCGATAGAGCAAAGAAGAAGTTGGATGCCCCCACAGGTGAAGGACACCCAGCGCAATCAGGTGCCCGACTCCTGCGCGATACATGGAGACAATAACCCGTGCATGCTGCATGGCCGCATAGTGCAAAGCGGTATGGGGAAAGGACAAGATGCTACCAGTATCAATTAAAACATCCAGAGGAGTATCTTTTTCGGCCTCAGAGAATAACGCATCGAGATAGTCTCTTGTGTCCGGTGAATCAAACTCGTTTCTGTAGTAGGACTTCCACTTCATCCTTGGCCATTAGCCCCTTCTGGTTAGATATCGAACAGGTCTGACCATTATATACGGCAAAGGGGCAAATATCAATTATCAAGAATTTGGACGATTCTAACGGCAATTTTCTCGTAAAGACACGCCCCACTCTTGACGGGAGGCATCCATCTGTGGTATACTGGTCTTTGGTCCGACCGGTATGAACTGCAAGCGCTAGGAGGTGCTACCAGTGCAAGAATTCGCGAGGTTCCCCGCACAGAAGAGCCGCACTGCTTTTGTGGTTGACGAAATACTACGATCAATCAGAGAAGAACGATTTCGTGTAGGGGACCAACTTCCTTCAGAACGCGTGTTAGCAGAACAATTGGGGATAGGGCGAGCGGCTGTACGCGAAGCGCTGAGCGCTCTGCAAGTTATGGGCATTGTCGAAAGAAGAATCGGTGATGGGACATACGTTCACGGGGGGATCAACAGTGACGTTGATCTTGATGCCACTCTGTACGCGTTGCGAGAGAACAAGAGCTTGGGGGAAGTCTGGGAGGCACGAAAGAGCGTAGAGATCATCTTGGCAAAACTTGCAGTGGGAAAGGCAGACAATGGCGATGTCTCTTTCATAGAAGAGAGCTTCGACCAAATTGTGGAGGCCATCAATCGCAAGAATTACGACGACTATGCTGATGCAGACCGGAGTTTTCATTTACACTTTGCAAGAGCCGCAAAGAACCCTTTCCTCTTACAAGCATTGTCTCCTCTTCTCGCGATCACTCATCAGCAGGTCGCCATGCAAGTCAATTCCCAATATATGGCCGAACACGCCAAAGACATGATCGAAGAGCACCGCGCTATTTTGGACGCAATCAAGAAGAGAGACAAACTCGGAATCGTTAAAAGCGTGGAACATCACTTCCGTGCTTCAGAAAAGCTTTTTCTTGGCCCTCAAAGGTAGGAGCCACTGGAGGTTTGGCAGATGGGATACTTTCTTGAGCAATTGACTTGGCCGAAGGCGCAAGAAGCGCTGGCAGAAACAAAATTTGGGTAACGTCCCAAAGGTGTCGGGCGCATTGGTCTTAAGTTGTAACAGTACATTACCGAGCTTAGGATGATTTTGTAGAGTGTACCTCCATAACAAACCAAACAAGATACTCGATAAAGAATCATTCA
>CAJVYM010000130.1 GCA_913009415.1 uncultured bacterium | reverse complement strand
TGGCTACCCCCCGTTTCCTCAATTCAGTCAATTCCTTGTGAGTCAGCTTGCGTGCATCTCATTTCATAATGAAACATTGTATCACACTGACATCACAATGTCAAGCCTATTTCGCACGGTTTAATAATTCCATTGGAGTTGAATGCTGGAGAGGAAAGAGGTGAGCAGGTGCACGTGCGCTTTGCAGGATACTGCCAGCTCTTGGCAGTCAGCTCGATACGCTTGTTCGGCGGCGAGGTGCCTCATCGGGCGAGCTAGAACCACTTTCTGCTCCGGTACGCCTCGTACTCAGCGCCGAACGCCTCAGCCAAGACGCGTTCCTCGCGCCTGGCACGACCAACCTCGATCACCACCACAACCAACCGGATGAGCAAGGCCGACCAGCCCAGCAGAACCAGAAGGGCACCGAGCCACGCCAGGCTGCCGAAGACGTAGACAGGGTGGCGGAGCTTCGAGTACAGACCCCGCGTAACGAGCTGGCGCGCGTCGGGTCTCACTGAGAACGATGCCCCAAGCTGCCACCGCGCGACAAACCACAACGGCACGTCCGCAGCGGAGAGGCACAGTCCCACGTACCAAGGGGTGACGCGCGGGCTGAGCAGAACGACGAACGCCAAGAAGGCTAGGTACACGACAATGTCCAGCCAACGGAGGACTGTCTTCACGCTCAACCTCAAGTGATGCCATATTGCCCCTGCGCGTTCACTGGCACGTCTGGACGACCGTCGAACGGCGGGCATGAAAGGCGCGAGTTTACGAGCGTCCTTCTCCATGCTCTTGTTCGGCCCTCGTTCTTCTTCTGATAATTGCGGCCAGGCTGCGAAGGGCCTCATTAACCGAATCATGGTCAGGAAAATATTCCGTCACATCGGGATCAATGACTACAACGTTGGTACCTTCTTCATATCGCTTTGCATACTTACCTCGCACCCCACCGCTGAAGTCATATTCCTCAAGCATGTTTGGGTCATTCTTCATTTTCTTCATATCTAGATCTCTCCTTGTTTGTCGCCAATCTGGCGCTGATAATACGAATTCGGTCACCTCTTTCTATGTGGACGACAACTAGCAGACATCCTCGTATAGATTGCCCAATCAGGACAGAGCGTTCCTCGTCGTCGGAATGTAGAGGGTCGTCTATCGTTCTCGACAATGGATCGCGGAAGGCCGTACTTGCCTCATCAAATGACATTTTATGCCTTTTGATGTTTAGCTGCGCTTTCTTCGGATCCCATTCAAACAGTAATCCCATAATATTCTACTTTCTTCTTTGTCAAGGCCCAACGTTCGGCATCAGCGGTGGCACGCCAGCGCCGTCCGCTGCGTGCCGTTGTTAGATGGTCTCTTTCGTGTAATACTCCCGCACGATCCGCTTGATGCTCTTCCAGTGAAGAAGTTCATGCCACACAAGCCGGCGGAGCACTTTCCGCACAGACCAGATGTCCTCCTCACGATTGATGCACTTGAAGCGTAGAGAAGGGTGAAAAGGATGCTGTTCCCACAATTGAAAGGCTTTTCTGGCTCTACGCTTAATGCTTTCGTCGAGGGAAGCATAAGCCTCCCAGAATGAAGGCACCGCAGCAGATTTCATAGCCGTTCAAAGTCCATCGGCTCTGCTTGGCCAGTGGCAATCCCTTCTTTTGCTCGACGAGCCGCCGCAACGAGTTTATCCTGAGCATGGTTGAACAACGTATCCCACCGAAGCTCATCCTGCAAGTCCATGATATATTCTCGCAGGTGTTCCACTACCTGTTCTTGCACTTCTTGGGGCAAAGACTCCAACATTTTCTCCACCGTAGCAATGGCTGTAGAGGGCATTTCCATCCTCCTAGGGAACGTGTTCCATAATCCACTACCGCATTTATTCTACTCGCAAGAAACTGTGTGGGCAAGAGCCTAACGACCGAGCTCACCTGCCACCATGGAGCGTAGCGGAATAGCGGTCAGTTGCAGTGCCTTGTTAGCCGCTTAGTAGATGCAAGCATCTAATATCGCAAGCACATTTGACAGCAGTTCATCTGAGGCACGTTCGATGCGCTTCGCTCGACGAGTACGGAAGTCGACCGACTTGACCTGCTCAACCATGATGAACCCCGTCAGACTGCTGCTTTTCGGAACAGGCACGTGGAAGGGGAACCCGCGTTCTGTGTTCGTTAGGGGATACACAATGGCCAAACCGGTACTGCGGTTGAACAAGTCCTTGCTTACGACCAAAGCAGGTCGGCGCCCTTTCTGTTCGTGACCGGACTGGGGATCGAGAGTGATAGCGATGATGTCGCCTTGTCTGGGGATGTAGACCGCCATCTACCATGCTTCCTTTCCTACTGGCTCCCCCCAATCGACTTCGCTCGTGTGGTAGTTTTTGGGGACTTGCGCTACGAGGTCCTCGATGCGGTAGCGTCCGCGGATTTGCCGTATTGGTGCGATAACGATAATGCCGTCTCGTACCGCAACATCCACCTCGTCTCCAACTCCAAGGCGAGCATCTTCCAGCACGTTCTTGGCAAGACGGAGTCCCTGACTATTACCCCATTTTTGAATCTTCGTATGCATGTGACCACCTCCCTTTGTATATCCGAAGTATAGCCATTCCGAGCGAGCAGTCAAGAGGTGTTCTTGGGCCTACAGCTGAGTTTAGCAGCGCGCGTGCAGCTGCAACGATTTGTCAGGCAATCCCCAGGTCGCTAATGGCTTTCAGGAGCCACTTTGGCCAGGTACTGCATCGCCTGCTCAATTGGCACGTGCTCAACGAACTGGTTCCTCTCGGAATCAAACGCTCCTCGCGACTCTACAGATTCCAGCGCCAAACCCGTCCCTTTCAGAAGTGTCTGAAAATCGTCAGGCGAATAGCAGCGGAGAGATTGAGTAACGGCTTACTCCTCATGGCCGACAGGCCACCACCGGTCCAACATGCGGCAGCTTTCGGTGTGGAAATCATATCGGCGGATCACCTTCCCAAAATCCATTTGTCTTCCGGCTGCGCCAGCCCAATACCAAGGCGTGTAGACCTCCACAAGGGCAAAACTGGTGGGCCGGAGCCAACTGGCTACTCGTATAAGGAGTCGTCGCTGATCTTCGTCTGATCCGATGCCGAACCCATCCCAATAACAGACAATGTCAAAAGGGTCCGGGAATTCCACCTCGTAGAAGTCGCCTTCGATGACACGGAGCTGCCCTTCCCGAGGCTGAGAAGCCAGTTTTTGGGCATTCTTCACTCCCGATGGCACGAGCTCGATGGCTACGACCGAGTATCCCAAGTTGGCAGCTGCAGCCGCATTCTGTCCACCACCAGCCCCCAATTCCAGAAGACGTCCAATCCTACCTCCTGCCAAGTCTTGAACAATAGCGGCATTCTTCCGATGAATCTTGGCGACGTCGCCATCATAGACGCCTGCCCACTCATGTTGTTTCGAGTAGAACTGCTTTACCCACTCCATGCCTGTTTCGATAGCTCCTTCTGATCTAACAACGATTAGTGGACGAATCTGCACCATAGCACAGCCGAGCGCCGTTCGCCGCCACTTCCGTTCCCGACCATTCTAGGCTGGTTTCCATGTCCTCATATTGACATCGCTATTCGCGCATGACAGCATACAACCATGAAGCCATTCGATCAAATCCATCAAGCCTGTCGGACTAAGCTCCACTCCCCACGAATGGACGAAGCGTACGCGCGCTGAATCATACGGTTCTCGCGTTTCTATCGGGAGAAGGAGGAAAGATGGGTACATCCATGCAGGTTTCCGCAACAAGAGGCGTTGAAAGCGACCCATCGTTTTCCTCCACTCAGTCGATCTGGCGCATCGAACGGTTGAGCGCGGCGTACGCGGTGGCGAGCAGAACTAGACCTCCCGCCGTGCTGAACATCAGCGTGATGTGACGATCGACAAGTACGCCTGCAACGAGGTATGAGACCGGCGCCAGCCCTTGCGAGGCGAACATCACCAGGCTCATCAACCGCCCGAGGAATCGCTTTTCGGTCCGCCGCTGCAGCCATGTCAGGAGCAGCACGTTGATCAGGCCATTGGCGATCCCCATGAAGGCGATGACCACGACCGCGACGGGTAGGCCGGGAACCCAGCCGAACGATGCCAACCCGATCCCCAACACGAAGGTTACGCCGATCGTGATCAGCCCTCGATGCCTCGGCCGGGCGATCAGCCCGCCGATGATCGTACCGACGAGCGCCCCCCCGCCCCAGGCGGACATCATCACTCCGAACGCCGTCGCGCCACCGCCAAAGCGCGTCTTCGCCAGGGTGGCGAACCCGACGTTCACCGGGCCGACAAACGAGAAGTCGATCGCCGCGACGATGAGCAAGAGCGTGCGGAATATCGCGTCGTTCCAGGCATAGCGCAGCCCCTCGACCACGTCGGCGAGCAGGCCATGCGACACAGCCTCGCTGTTCGACGGATCGGAGGCCGCGTCTTCGGCAGGCTCGGCGGAGAGCGATGCCCGGCCTGCAGCACTGCGCATCATCCACACAGTGACCGCCGCGAAGACGAACGACACGGCGTCGATCCCGAACGCCGCGGCCGTTCCGGTGGTGGCGACCAGGATCCCGGCCAGTGCGGGACCGACCAGGACGCTCAGCTGCGATGTCCCCTGAACCAGGGAGTTGGCCCGCTCGAGCGCCTCGTCGGGGACAAGGCGCGGGATGAACGACTGAAAGGCGGGGTAGAAGAATGCATCGAAGGTTCCGAAGAGCAGCGCCAGGATGTAGAGGTGCCACAGCTGCACACCGTGCACGATGATAAGAGATCGGAAGAGCACACGTCTGAACTCCAGTCACACTGATATATCTCGTATGCCGTCTTCTGCTTGAAAAAAAAAAAAAAAGAAACAAATAAAAAAAAAAAACAGATATACTGCGTCAGTATAACACACACTAACATCACTAA
>CAJVYM010000129.1 GCA_913009415.1 uncultured bacterium | reverse complement strand
GGCTACTTCTCCATGACTGATCTCTGGTGATGGATGGTCGGGTAATGCTACCTTGTCCAAGCGCTTGCCAAGTCCAACTGTAGTTAGTATCTCTCCCACCAATGCCAGCCTCGAGTGGCTGGAGAGTAGTTCTTCACCTGTTCAATACCAAATTGCATACTCACCTCCCGGGTGAATGCCGTACATGGACATCCACACCAAGAAGTTTAGCTCCCTGCCTGCGTTAAAGGCAAATCATTACCACTCGCCGCTTACGGATTCAGGTACACGTGAACAAAGGAAGGACTCACACCTGTCTATTCCTCGATAACAGGCTTCCTCCGTAGCGTTTCTTCGTCGGCCGACGCTTCTTGTAAGCGAGGATCTTCTTTCGCACGTTGCGGGGAATGACGCTATTCAAGCTCGACATGGGGCTTACCGAACAGTTTGGCGCATCGACGCAGATAGCGATCCGCTCGGGAACGTTCACCGAGCCAACACTGGAGCTTACCCTCGGCTGGACAGTCCGCTGATAGCAGAGCACTCTACGCCCTTCTTCCCGTCCATACGAACATGCCGGTCCAGGCGAGAAGGAACCCGGAGAGGAGAGAGAACGCCGGTAGGTACCCGATTCTTGTCAAAAGAACGCCGATGATGATCGGGCCGAGCGCCTGGCCGGTGTCGGCGATCGTGCCGAACACGCCCATCGCCGCCCCGAGGGACTCTTGCTGTGCCAGGTCGGCGACGAGCGCCGCGGTTGAGGTGGTGACGAACGCCTCTCCCAGCCCGAACACGACGGAGAGTGCGGCAAGGATCCAGAATGAGCTAAACAACGGAATGAGGGCAAAGGGAACAGCGCACAGGATCATCCCGGCGACGATCGGCGCCCGCCTCCCGTAGCGGTCGGAGATCCGCCCCATCAGGGGTTTGGCGATGACGCTCGTCCCGGTGATGATCGACCATAATAGCCCAGCGAGCACGATGCTCAACCCGGCCTGCTGCACGACATAAAGCGGAAAGAACGCGTGCAGAACGCCCATGGTCATGTTTTGCACGCCTTCCATTCCCGAAGTGAGCAAGATCTTTCCATTGCGAAACATCTCGGCTAGCCCGCGCACCATCTTTTTGTAGATCTCGCTGATGCTTCTTGTCTCCCCATGAGCTTTCTCGCCAATATGGGGCAGGAGCCAAAGAGCAATCACCAACGCAACAAGCCCTACCCCACCGATAACGGCATAAGACAGGTGAAAGTTGCCGAGCGTAGGCTTGCCACCGACGGCAAGCAGGTAAATGAGTCCCCCGCCCAAGATCCCACCGAGAGAGTTAGTGGCGATCTTGATCAACGAGAACCAGGCCAGAAGTTCGCCCTTCCGCTCCCCGGCGATTGAGGCCACGGCGGCCATCACCACCGGCCCGTAGATCGCCGTGGCCAGGCCATGGACCAGGCGAATCGGCAGGAGCTGCCAATCATGTGCCACCAAAAGATAGAAAAACGGCATCAGTCCGAAGACTGCCGCACCGGCTAGTAAGGTCCTTCTCCGGCCAAGATGGTCGGAGATCGCGCCGGCCGGAGCCTTGAGGAAGATCCCGGTGATCGTCGAGGCAGCGACGATCAATCCGACCATTGCCGGTCCGGCACCAAGCGCGGCGGCGAACAGCGGCAGAATCGGCGTCCGCGCCATGTTGTAACTTGTCCGGGCGGAGAAATCTACGGCACACAGGGCAAGAAACCGCCGCGGGATCCGCTTAACTAGACCTCGCGGGGTATTCTCTTCCATCAACTCGTGGTTTTCTTCTTCGCCCACTCGTACAGGGCATCGTACATCGGCGTCTCCCAGGCGATCTTCTTATGATCGTCCTCGGAGAGGAGAGCGAACCCGTGCGCGATCGCGGAGAGGCCAGCTTCCTCCGGCTCGTGATACGCCGAGTCCTCCGGATTAGTGTCGGCGGTGGAGACGATCTTCGCCACCAAGTCGAGGGCCGGATCCTTTCCCCACAGGTCGTGGTGCTGCATCAAGGTGACGAACGTGCAGATCTCTCCCTCGGGAGGCTGCTCGTGAGAGAAGTCCGCGCATTTACTGTCAAATGACTTTGCTCCAAGTTTCTTTGCTACATCCAACACTTCATCTCGCCCCACAAAGATAAACTGCGCATCTTGGTCGATGAACCGCTTGATCAACCATGGACAGGCCACCCGATCGATGTTTCCATGTTCACGCGTTACCCACTGCATGTTGGACCTCCTCTGTCCTGATGTAAATCTCTAGTTTCAGACTCTACGCTTATCACTTGTGCATTACAAGAGAACCGGTGCAATCATCAAACACCCTTGACTTCTGCCTTTGCCCACTCGTACAGGGCGTCATATATTGGAGTCTCCCAAGCAATCTTGCGGTGGTCATCCTGAGTCAAGAGAGCAAACCCGTGCGCGATCGCACTCAAGCCTTCCCCTTCGGCTTCATGGTAAGGGGAGCGTTCGGGGTGACCGTTAGCGGCGCAGACGATTTTTCCCACCACGGCAAGTGCCGGATCCTTCTCCCACAGGCCGTGACGCATCAGTAGTGTAACGAACGTGCACGTCTCTCCCTCGGGGAGTTGCTCGCGGGAAAAATCGGCCCCTTCGGTATCAAATGATGTGGCTCCCAATGCTTTCGCCGTTTCCAGAACCTGTTCCCGCGGTACAAAGATGAACTGCGCCTGCGGATCGATGAACCGCTTGATTAGCCACGGGCCGGCGATTCGATCGATGTTTCCATGTTCACGTGTAACCCACTTCATATTGTCTTGCTCCTTTCTTCTGCACTGTATCTTCTACAGGGGCACGGCGCAACTTGCGGTGGTCTGTGACGCTGCCGCCGAATACAATCGCTATCACAATAAGGAGATAGAGATGAATTTAGATTCCGTGCGCACCCATTTGATGGCAAAGGTTGGAGCAACAGAGGAGCGACCATTTGACCTGGAGACGCCGGTGTACAAGGTGATGGGAAAGATGTTCGCCCTCCTTGCTCCCGAGCAAAGCCCATTACGCATCACGCTCAAGTGCGATCCCGATCACGCCCTTATGCTTCGGGACACTTATGCGTCAGTTATTCCCGGCTACCACATGAACAAGCGGCACTGGAGCACAATCATCCTCGATGGGACCATCGCCGATACGAGTATCACCGATACAAGTATCACCGATACGAGTATCGCTGATGACGAGATCGAGGAGATGATCGACGAGTCCTACGATCTCGTCGTCAAGGGATTAACAAAGGCAGCGCGGCGAGAGCTGGAAGAGGCCTACACGGACTAGTTCCCTGGGCACCGCCGATGTAGCGGGCCATGGTGTGTATCTTGTGGGAATCCCTTGAATGTTGAACCCAAGTCATCCTTTGGGAAGAAGGTAGAATAGGATGGCGAAGAAATAGCATGCGCTTCCAGCAAGGACGAACAAATGCCAGATAGCGTGATGATAGCGGAGCTTCTTCCATCCATAGAAGATAATCCCCACCATGTAAGCCACTCCTCCAGCGATAAGGAGGATGAACCCGTTGAACGGGATGCTCACCATGAGCTTGCGGAAGATGATGACAATCAACCACCCCATACCCAGGTAAGGAAGGAGCGAAAGCTTCCCAAACCAGCCCTTAAACGCGATCTGCAAGATAATTCCCAAAGCGGCCAACCCCCACACCACTCCGAGCAGGAGAAATCCCTGTGAATCATGCAATCCGATAAGGAGAAATGGCGTGTATGTACCTGCGATCAACAAATAGATCGAACAGTGGTCGAAAATGCGAAACAGCCGTTTTACCCATGGGGTACGCAGGGCATGATAAAGAGTGGAGGCAAGGTGCAAGATGACAAGACTCATTCCATAGATAGCGAAACTGGCAATGCGTAACGGATCGTGCTCTTGAACGGCCAGAGTGACAAGCAGGGTGAGCCCAGCGATGCTGAGCGCAGTACCGATGCCGTGAGTGATGCTGTTTGCTATCTCTTCACTCACGGTGTAGTGAGTCCATGGCTCCGGCTGCAGCTGTCTATTCTTGCCCATTTATGTTGTTCCTGTTAGCACTGTGCTGTAGTAAGCAACACAGCTCACGCTGTCATTGCCTTCTCATATTCTTCCAACAAGGATTCGATGAGTTCGTGGACAGAGGTGATTTTGTCTACCCGATAGGCATTGGAACCGGCAAAGGCAAATCCATCGTTCATTTCTCCTTTCTTTGCGTTGGTCAACGCACGCGCGATGCAGTAGGGCGAGGTCCTATAATCGCACGTCTTAAGGCACTTCCAGGGGCACTTGAACGGCTTCTTGATCCCTGCCGATACGTCATCAAGAAATTCATTGCGTATCGCCCTTCCCGGGAGTCCGACCGGACTATCGATTATAACTAAGTCTTCTTTTCTGCATCTAAGATACGCCTCTTTAAATTCAGTGGACGCGTCGCATTCATCAGTGGCAACAAACCTGGTCGCCATCTGCACTCCCTGTGCCCCTAACTGCATGAACTTGGCGATGTCCGCTCCGGTGAAGATCCCGCCTGCGGCAATAACGGGGATGTTCTTGCCGAACTGCTGCTCAAACGGTTCTATCGTTTCTATGACCGCTGGCACCAGCTTGTCCAATGCATAGTCAGGATTATCGATCTCTTCCTTCTTGAACCCGAGGTGCCCACCCGCCAGCGGCCCTTCAACGACCACTGCATCGGGAACATGCTGATATCGTTTCGCCCAGTGCTGGAATATGATCTTGGCCGCTCGCGCAGAAGAGACTATCGGAACAACCTTGGTAGTCCCCTGTTGCAGTCTCTCCAGCGACAATGTCTTGGGAAGCTTTAGTGGAAGCCCTGCCCCAAGAAAAAGCAGATCCACCCCTTCATCCACAGCGTTCTGCACGAGATCACCGTAATCAGAAAGGGCTACCATTATGTTCACCCCGATAACCCCATCAGA
>CAJVYM010000128.1 GCA_913009415.1 uncultured bacterium | reverse complement strand
CATCTGAACCGAATGGGGCTGGTGTATCTATGAGGGGTCTAACCGTGCAACGACTGTGAGTGTCTGCGGCGAGAGTTTCCAGGAGAGCCGGATGCGGGAAAACCGCACGTCCGGTTCGACGAGGGGGAGTAGGGCACAGAGCAAGGCATGCGACTAATGAGCCACAACGGGGAAACCCTGTAACTGAAGTATGCCGAAGCCTAAACCCTGTCACCTGCTCCTCTACTCTACCGCGAGGACAGCCTATGACGTGTCTTGTCAGTCTCCCCATACACGTTCGTCGATGATCTTGCCATCCGGTGTGATCAGGAAGACTTCGTCGTGATCGTCATTGAGGTATAGACCATGCGGATCATGGGTGGGATTGTACGTAGCTATACAGATCTTGTACGGCTCGTTTGGCTTCAAAACTGTGTCAGACGGGAAGGCGTAGCTTCCCTCCAGGTCGCTCAGCCGCCAGCCACTTATGTCAATTAGAGCAGACGAGATATCAAGAAGCTGTATGCACTCTCCGGCAGGGTCAACCGCGTAGATAATCACTGCCTGCACGCCAGAAGAGGAGCTTGGCTCGTTCACGATGGTTCCTGCTTCCACGCTCAGCTTCTGCCAAAGCCGCTCAAACTCCGCGGTGAACTGCTGCGCCGTGCTGCTCCCCGTAGGGCAGGAGATGAACAACACGTCATCGTATCTGCTCTTGTTGGAATAATCTGACCAATCGTAAGAGCCAGTGATGACGATCCGCTCGTCGATCACAGCAAACCTGTGATTGAAGAGTGCCTGCGCGCCAACAACGACCACCTCGACATTGGCCGCTACCAGCTTATCATATTCTCCCCCCAGCACCTTGTCTTGGCCCGCGCTGAGGATCACGCGCACGCTCACTCCACGCCGCGCGGCACGTGCGACAGTATCCCCAAGCTGATCATCGGTGAATGAGTGCAACGCGATATCCAGGCTCGTTCTAGCACCATCGATGGCCTGGACAATCATACTCTTGATCGTACTTTTGCCTGGGGAGTCAAAGTAGGTCTGCACAGAGCATGTCTGTGCCACAGCGCTTCCAGCCACCATCACTACGAGAGCCACACTCAGCATCAGCTTTCTCATACTTTCCTCCTTCATCTGGGGTTAGATCTTCATTCTTGATGTTTTGCGTCTTAGTGCGGTGTGAAAGACCCTGCTATAGAAAATGGCTACGCACCGAAACACTAAAAATAAAGATCTGAAACATCTTTCCAATGAATCAACCTCGTCTCCCGCCCATGCCCCGACCGTGCCGTCCACGGCCTCCTCGCCCCGGGGCACGCACGACAACGCGCTCAGTATCTTCAACTGTCAGCGCCTTCCCGTGGATCACCACGTCGACCATCTTCCGCCGCGCCGAATAGACGAGACGCTGCACCGTTCCTCGTGAAACTCCCATCTCTTCTGCTGCCTGCCCCTGATCGAGACCCTCTAGGTCGCACAGGCGCATCGCTTCCAGTTCATCGAGGGCAATCACCACTGTCTCAATCTGTGAAAGAGGCACGCCACTCGGCTTGAGCAGGTTGTACCCCATGAATTCCTGGCAATAGCGAAGCTTCTTATAACGGCCCATTCCGATCTCCTCTCATCCGCATCCTATCACTATATCGACACCACTATATCGACACCACTCATTCGCTGTCAACCGCGCCGGCACAAGCAGGCGAACCAACAAGGGCCTCAAGTTTGTCGATTCGCAACGAGCCTCGCCGGTGGATATTTTCTGTGCATATGCTTATAATGCACTATCCCGCGGGGCTCTTTCAACCGCGGTTGGATAACGAGCAATTGACTGCATTGCTATCCGTCATTACGCTCGCTGTTAGAGACAATCGTTAGGGAGGAGTAGCTCATGAAAGTTTGTATTACGGCACGAGGAGAAGGGTTCACCGCAGAGGTCGATCCAACGTTTGGACGGGCAGCGTATTTCCTGTTCATCGACACGGACACACGTGCGTTGGAGGCAGTAGCAAACGTCCCTGGGGCACACGGGGCGGGAGTGCAGGCGGCGCAGACCGTCGTTGAGAAAGGGGCAACGGTTGTTATCACCGGGAGCGTCGGTCCAAACGCATATCAAGGATTGGCCGCTGCCGGGATAGAGATGTACACGGGAGCAACGGGAACGGTCGAGCAAGCGCTAGCCAACTTCCAAACCGGCAAACTGACGCGCTCTGGCGGAGCTACCGGCGCACGCCATGGAGGAGGAAGAGGGATTCAGTGATCTCTGCCTGAAGACCTTCTCCCGCAGAGAGCGAAGCAATGCAGGAATGCGTGGCAATAAAGGCAAGAGCGTCCTCGCGCAGAGGCGCAGAGGCGCAGAGAACGCAAAGAAAAGCGTAATGATTGGAGAGACAAGAATCCAGAAAATCTCTTTGCGGTCTTTGCGGCTTGAGTGAGCGTAGCGAGCGGGCGTGATAAGCGCTTGTCTCGCGTAAGAGGACAGAGGCGCATAACGTAGGGTCTAACCATGAGAATAACGATAGCTAGTGGAAAGGGCGGCACAGGTAAGACCACGGTGGCGACAAACCTTGCCATCGCCGTCTCCGGCAAGTTTTCGGTGCAGTTTCTGGACTGTGATGTCGAGGAACCAAACGCGCATATCTTCCTCAAGCCACAGATTGAGCAAACACGTTCAGTGGAGAAACTCCTGCCAGAAGTGGATGAGGAGCTGTGCACCCGCTGTGGGGAGTGCGTCAAGGCATGCGAATTCAATGCTATCGCCATCATCGGTAGGAAGATTCTCGTGTACAACGACCTCTGCCACGGATGTGGCCTGTGCAAAATGGTCTGCCCGGTGGGTGCAATTAACGAGCATCCACACGAACTAGGAGTGATCGAGACGGGAACAGCACACGGTTTCTCATTTGCTCGCGGTCTATTGAACGTGGGTGAGGCGATGTCCACCCCGATCATCCATGAGATGAAGGGGATGATCGATCCGAAGCGATTGACGATCATCGATGCCCCTCCGGGGACGGGTTGCCCCACAATCGCCGCCATTAAGGATGCGGATGTGGCCATTCTCGTGACCGAGCCCACGCCGTTTGGCCTGCACGATCTGCAGGCAGCGGTTGGTGTTGCGCGGTCGGTCGAGGTGCCAGTGTTCGTGGTGATAAACCGCGACGGAATTGGCGATGATCGCGTGGAGCGCTACTGCCAGGAGGAGAATATCCAGGTAGCGATGAAGATCCCGTTCGCGCGCGAGATTGCCAAACTCTATTCACAGGGAACAACGCTCGTTGATGCTCTTCCCGAGTGGAAGGAGCGATTCCAGGCGTTGTACGAGGCAGTAGCGAGGTAACGGAGACACGGAGACACGGGGACGGAGACGGAGAGAGGTGGAGTAGCTATGACGAATATACACCATTTCACTGAGCTGGAAGGCTATCAATTAGCAATGGAGTCAGCTATGCGCATCTTTGATGCTAGCAAGCGCTTTCCCGCAGAAGAACGTTATTCGCTGACCGATCAGATGCGGCGATCTTCGCGCTCTGTCTGCGCGAATATATCCGAAGGGTGGTGCAAACGCCGTTATCCAAGGGCCTTTGTAAGCAAGCTCAGCGATGCAGATGCTGAAGTAGCCGAAACGCAGGTTTGGCTTGAATTCGCTAATAAGTGTGGCTATCTTCATCCTAGTGTTACAGAGGAACTGATATCTGCGTACAGTCATATTCTTGGTAAACTCGTTGTTATGATGAATCACCCCGAAGCTGAAGGATTAGATGAATGGAACGTACAGAGAAGCAAAAGTGTGTAACGCGGAGCCAAGAGGGACATGGACATCATTCTGTCACCGTGTCTCCCCCTCTCCGCGTCTCAGCATAACCAAAGGCGGTGCGAAATGAAGAGCGTTCTCTTTCTGTCCGGAAAGGGAGGAACGGGAAAGACGTCCCTTGCCGGCGCGTTCGCTGTTCTCAGCAAGAACAAGGTCCTCGCCGACTGCGACGTGGATGCGGCAAACCTGCATCTCCTCCTAAACCCGCAGATCACAGAGAGTGGAGAGTTTCAGGGTTCAAACGAGGCGGTAAAGGACGACGCCAAGTGCACAAACTGCGGCGAATGCCGACGCGTGTGTCGCTTCCACGCGATCGACGAAGAGGTCAACATCGATCCCTATCTGTGCGAAGGATGCGGAGCGTGCGTGTACGTCTGTCCGACGGATGCAATCACCCTCAGAGCGCGCTTATCGGGGCAGTGGTACACCGCCACCAGTCGTCTCGGTCCGCTTGCCAGCGCCGAACTCTACCCCGGCGAGGAGACATCGGGAAAGCTCGTCACCCTGGTCAAACAGAAGGCGTACACATTGGCTAAAGAAGTAGAAGCAGAGCGGATGGTCATCGATGGCTCGCCCGGGATCGGTTGCCCGGTGATCGCTTCGGCGACCGGCGCCAGCGCGGTGATCCTGGTGACAGAGCCGAGCCTGTCCGGGCTGCACGACCTGGAACGGATATTGAGCGTTGTCACCCACTTTCGCATCCCCGCCTACCTGGTGGTGAACAAATTCGATCTGAACGAGGAGATGACTGTGCAGGTGGAGGAGTTCGCCGCGGAGAAAGGTCTAGAGGTGATCGGGCGCATCCCCTACGATCCGGGCGTTCCACAGCGGATGATCGAAGGAAAGAGCGTGGTCGAGGATGAACAGAGCCCCGCTGGAGCAGCGATGCGCGAGATCTACGCTCGCTTCGAAAAGGAAGCTTGGATGACTTCCGCCCGTATAAAGAATGGAGTGAACCCCTGCGACTGGACAGATGGGTGAAGAAATCACTAAGGAGCCGTCCATAATTAAGTTGAACGTTTTGACGGGATAGAGAAGATCGTGTAATTCCATTCTCCGTGAAATGTAGCCCTCTTGATGTTTATTTTCCGAAGTTCTTCGTCAGTAACTTTCATTCCCTTCGGATAAAGATTGGTGTCGAGTTCAGCTTGTATCGTAAGTCCTTTATGAGTCGTCGTATTGGCGA
>CAJVYM010000127.1 GCA_913009415.1 uncultured bacterium | reverse complement strand
TTATGACCTCTCAGCGCCTCCGCGCCTTGAGTGAGTGAAACGAACGGGCGAGAGAAAGGCTTGGCCTCGCACAGAGGTGAAGAACTGCTTCACCACGAAGGACACGAAGAGCACGAAGGAGGAGGAGGAGGACAAAGCACTTGATCTTGCTTGGTAGCTCTATGAGATGACACAGCAATCACCGCATTCGACAGCTCATGGATCTCCATTCTTCGTGTCCTTCGTGCTCTTCGTGGTGAATTCTTGGCATCAGTTCCGCGTGAACCGGAACTAGAGGTCACTACCCACTCGAAACGACAAGGAACCGCTCCTGGTTGTCCAGCACCTTCGATGACAACCTCCTCCCAAACAGCCTCTGGAATAAGCAATTCACCATATAGCCGCGGGAGTAAGTCTAGCTGATCGATGCGTGCAAGGTTGATGAGCGGAGAGGCATTGCTTACCACACTCACAGCCGATTCAGCCTTCTTAAGGCAATCAAGTCCTCTTCGTAGTCTTGGACATCATAATGAATAGGGATCTCCCGACTACCCAGCGTCTGCTGAAAGGCCCACAAAGTCATACCGGCCATCTCTCGCGCCTTGCCAAAGGATAACCGCCCTTGTTGGAAGAGGTAAATGGCCAGTTCGCGCTTCAGCTCGCCGGGCGTCATCCGAGTTGCATGAATCACCTCGCGTGGGATCTCGATTGAAATAGTCGCCGACATTTTCTAGCCTCCTCATGACTCACAAACATCTCTATGGTGCTAAACTACCCACCTTGGTTGTAGAAGTCAAGCGGATCATTGTTCGGGCCGATCGTACGAGAAGAGTACCGCGCTTGCGACGGTTTGGGGTAAACCACGTGATGGACAGAGTCAGGCGGATACGCGGACCACGCTGGATGCGGAGAAGCAACGTCGGGCACTGGACCCGACGCTACGAAAGCATCGCAACGCGGGAAGGTGTTTCGCTTGCGTAGCGTCGCAGCTTGCCTGCGACGGTTGAGGTAAACCACGTACGGGACAAAGTCAGGCGGACACGCGGAACATCGGGCACGGAGAAGCAACACAAGATTCGCTACCACGAAAGGCAACGTCGGGCACTGGACCCGACGCTACGAAAAGCCAGGTTCCTCGCTATTTGCTGTGGGTAACCGGACCAGCCATGGTGCCGCGTAGACACGCCCGGCTTCGGAGTAGCTGCTTAAGCTGACTCGAACGTTAGAATGACTCACTTGGAACAGCACGGCATTCCCAAAACCATACTCCCGCAGAGGCGCAGAGGCGCAGAGACGCCAAGGAAGACCAAGACAAGAGCACAAACTATCGAGGGAACGGCACAGCACGGTATCCATGCAGTAGGGGTTAAGTCTTACCCCTCTGCGCCTCAGCGTCTTGAGTGAGTGCAACGAACGGGCGAGAGAAGAGGTGTTGCTCTTTCAATCAAGGGACAATCTCTCTCCTTGCTGCAGTTGGAATTCTCATGGCTTCCTGGATTCCTTAGAGCAGCATTGCAAGCACGGTTAATGGTCTGTTACCCACTCGAAACGACGAAGAGCCAAAAGCCACAAATGCGGAACTGTGTCCTGCTTGCGTAGCGTCGCAGCTTGCCTGCCACGGTTGAGGGACAACCACGTGCGGGACAAAGTTAGGTGGATACGCGAAACGACGTGGGGTACGGAAAAGCAACGTCGGAGACCAGCTCCGACGCTACGAAGGCACGGGAACGCGGGATTGAAGCTAAGAATTCACCACGAAGGGCACGAAGAGCACGAAGGAAGAGGAAAAGGACAAAGCACTTGATCTTGCTTGGTAGCTTTCTGATATTGCACAGCAATCACTGCATCGACAGTTCATGGGTCTCCATTCTTCGTGTCCTTCGTGCCCTTCGTGGTGAGTTCTCTTTGACATTCGTCCAAGAATCCTAAGGATGAAGGTCCTTTCCAACGAGCGCATTTACTGGGCCGTTCATCTTCACAAGTACAGGACCAAAGAGGTGACTGACTTCGTGGGGCTTGACTGCTTCACCATCAGCTTCATCGCAACCCACACCGGTGAGGCAAGAAGCCCCAGAGTGAAGACCTCAAGCGGGCTACTCCCGCAACCCTCTCTCTGGGCTCAAGTAGTTGATATAGCGCAATCATTTGACAGTCTCCAATGTATGCCATAAAATATCGACAGAACGGTGATGATATCCTTTGGCGCATATTGGAGGACGTCCAATGAATACCGATCAAGAGCCAAAGAAGTCCCACGTCGGGATTGAACTCGTCCGGGTCTTGGCCTCCGAGGGGAACCGTATCTTCTCGACGGAACGTGCTCGTGAGCTCAGTCATCGCGTTGGCCTCAGAGATTCGTACTTGTTGGAGTCGCTCTACCACCTTCGCCGAAACGGATGGATCGTCTCTCTACGCAAGGGCCTTTATGCTCTTTCATCCTCGGTTCCTGGCGTCACGGCAGCCCATGAGTTCGAAATCGCCATGGCCTTAGTCAACCCCGCTGCCATCAGCTATTGGTCCGCGCTGCATTACCATGGTCTGACGGAGCAGATCCCAAGAAAAGTCTTTGTCCTTACGACCACGGAGGTTTCCGTGCCCCGAGTGAGGGGGGACAAAGGGCAAGACCGCGGCTATCCGATAGGTGATACGATCTATCAGTTCGTCCAAGTTAAGCCGGAGCGCTTCTTCGGCACGGACAAGGTCTGGATTGGAGAAGCTCGCGTGCCGATCACCGATCCCGAGCGTACGCTGCTCGATGGACTGTCTAGGCCGCAATACTGCGGCGACTTTGGCGAAGTTCTCCACGCATTCGAAGTGAGGGGAAGGCATCTGAACATCGATCGGATCATCGACTACGCCCGGAGGCTGGATGCGGCAACTTCCAAGCGTCTGGGGTGGGTGCTCGAAAACCAGGGCGTTGATTCAGAGCGCCTTGAGGTTCTTGCACAGCTTCCGATCAAGGGATATCGAAAGCTCGATCCTACCGGTCCACGCAAGGGCCCTTGCAACCGTCGTTGGATGATCCAGGAGAACCTTCCCGGAAAGGTTAAGCGGTGAAACCTCTTCGCACGCGTCTTCAAGAGGCGCGGAATCGACTCGGCAGCCCATGGGAAGTACTTGAACGGGATTATCTCCTCTCGTGGATTCTCGCCGGCATTGATGAAGTTGAATCGCTTCGTGGCACACTTGTCTTCAAGGGTGGAACTGCTCTTAAGAAGTGCTACTTTGGTGAGTATCGTTTTTCGGAAGATCTCGACTTCTCCGGGCTGGAAGGCGTCCTCACCGGCGATGCGATGGAACGGGCAATCCAGGAAACCTGCGATGCGGCAGCGGCATTGCTGGACGAGTATGCCCCCATAGAGATCGTTTGCGAACGGTACACCGAGAAGAATCCGCACCCAGGAGGCCAAGAAGCCTTTACGATTCACGCTCGCCTACCGTGGCACAGACAACTCCATACACGAGTGATGATCGAGATCACGGTGGACGAGAAAGTCCTCAAACCCGTACAGAGTAGAAAGGTAATCCATGAATATGGAGAGCCGCTAGAAATCCAAATACAGACGTATGCTCTGGAGGAGATCGTTGCGGAGAAGCTACGCGCGATCCTTCAACACATCGGAAAGCTTCACGAACGAGGATGGAGTCGGTCACGCGCTCGTGACTACTACGACCTCTGGCGTGTGATGGGGACATACAGAGACCAGATGGACCTATCCGATTTCGTGTCATTCCTCCGCGAGAAGTGCACCGTGCGGAACGTCAGATTCGAAGGGCCAGAGAGCTTCTTCCAGGAGAAGATGCTCGCCTATGTCGAGAAGACGTGGCAGCAGTGGCTTGGCCCGTTGGTCCCTGAGTTGCCTCCCTTCGAAACCGTGATCGGCGAGCTGCGCCCACAGATTGAGTCTCTCATCTCGTTGCCGAAGTGATACGTGGCCTTTTGTGAAGCTCCCTGATTGCCCGGAATCCCCACGGGGATGTCAAAAGACAAGATGCGACCCCGGATCCTAGGATCACGGCTGCGCGGAAGCTACTCTTGATTGCACATGCTATTTACAGCAGCGGAGAAGAATTCCATTCACCTGCCCAGGAGGTGATGAGAGCTCATCCAGTTGTTCTCGTCTACTACGCTCAAGCGACCATCCTTTACGGATGCGCATCATTCCAACAGACACACTGGATGAAGAAGATGACGGGGGCGGCAGTTCAGAACCGAGCAGTGCCTTTACAGGCCTGCGGACCCCGGGAGCCACACCCCCGTCAAGTACATATTCTACTTGACAACGGCATGCCCGCCCCGTGAAGTAAGTCCAATCCCGCTACTTCATGGGGCCCCTCACCTGTAAAATACAATGGTAGACCCTTTTCTCCTCACTTTTCTCCTCACTTTTCTCCTCACTTTTCTCCTCAAGGTCTGATCATTTTCTCCTCTTGCCTCCGACATCACCTTTTCATGCAAGATATTGTAGAGAAAGACAGTTCAACCCATTGTACAGCAAAATAAGTGGTTATGTCCCCGGAATATCAGAGGAGGGTCTTGACGCGCGCTTACCAATTACAAGGTAAAGGGACCCTAGTCCCTCCGTGGCCACACCCACGGCCATAATGAGGAGCGTAGGAGCGAGTATTGATCCAGCGACGAGGCCCACCCACCCGTAGGAAATCGGCCTCAGTGCGGAGTTTATACTCGCCCGGAACGCGAACATTCGTCCGCGCATCTCGGCCGGGGTGTTCTCCTGCAATAGAACCATTTCATTAACATTGGCAAGAGTAAGCGCAAGCCCTAGAACGAGAAGAAAAATACAAACAGAAACAAAATGGGGGTACAGCCCAACGAGGAAGATGGATCCGCCGGCAATACCCGTGCCAACAGCAAGCAGCAGGTACTTCCTTTTCATCTTCGGAACGACCGACAGAACCGCTGTACCAACAAGAGATCCTGCGGCGATACTTGCCTGCATGATCCCATATCCCTCAGATCCTACTTGCATGATATCATTGGCCAATACGGGCAGCATAACGAATATGGAGGTTCCGATGATGATCAGCGACAATTATTTTTCCCGTTTCCCGATAATAGCACAAACCCGTCTCAAGGTGTAGATCAATGTGCAGGGAAAGTCGCCTGTTTGATGGGCACATCTGAGATGACACTGTACTGTCATGAGCTTCTTCATTCTTCTTTCACCTCCTTTCTTTTTGCC
>CAJVYM010000126.1 GCA_913009415.1 uncultured bacterium | reverse complement strand
GGTTTGGGGCAACCGGGTGGTTGTTTCTTCTTCAGTGTTCCCATAGCAGGGGCCTCCTGTACGGATACTATTAGCCATACAATACACCATTTAGTTGGTATTGTCAAGGACAATATACCAATGATTTACTACCCATACGCTATTTCTTGAAAAAAAGGCGCGTTATCTACACTTGCGCGATTACCAGCGGGTCAAATTGGCCTAATGGCGAAAGTCAGGTCAAAGATCATCGATGAGAATGTTCTCGGGAAGAGCACGCAAGCTACAAGAAAGCTGACGGCTCAACGCCTCGGTGAGCTCTACTCGTTTGATGTTGGCGTTCCGCTGTTCCGTGTTTTTCGGCTCTACTGGGATCGTGATCGGCGTGGGCACCGTCTCCTTGCTCTGCTATTGGCGCTTGCGCGAGACCCCCTTCTGCGAGCTACTGCGAGCGGTGTGCTGGAAATGGTTCCGGATGAAGCGTTTGATCGGCGATCGATGACGGATGCCGTCCGTTCGGTCGTCGGTGATAGGCTCAACGACAACACCATCGATAAGGTTGTACGTAACGCCGCCTCTACCTGGACTCAGTCTGGTCACCTTGTGGGGCGAGTGAGCAAGCACCGGCGTCGTGTTAATCCAACGCCGGCCTCAACAGCCTTTGCCCTCTTTCTTGGATACTCACTTGGCATGCGAGGAGAGGGCCTGTTGCGCTCCATGTGGATTCGCGTTCTCGACCTTTCGGTTGACGAGGCCCTGAAGATGGCCGGCGATGCCAAGCGCTTGGGTCTACTGAATATGAGCCTGGGGGGTGGCGTGATAGAAATCTCGTTTACCCGATTGCTCACTGATGCTGAAAAAGGGGTGATGCATGGGACGAATTGAGGAGCTGGCGACGAAATACTCGCGGCACATTGCCATCCCGTGGCAGCGCAATCTGTCCGGGGACCAGAAGAGCATCTTTGTGGTGTACCCAAAGAGTGATGAGCGTCAACTGCGGGCTCGTGTTGGCCTATTTGAGATCGAGACAACCAAGGCAGGCCATGGGTGGAAGCTTATCGACGTAACGCCAGCCTTTGCGGAGTGGATGGCTGCCGAGGACTACCGAGACGAGTACTTCTCGGACCCGAGCGCATTAGAGATAAGCCTCGAACATGGCTTCGTGGAGCACGTCGCCGATAGGATAAGAGCACAGCTTACAGCCGAAGATGTGGATGAAGACACAGTTGTCGCTGTCCTCGGCGCAGGGAGCCTATTTGGGTTCACCCGCCTATCTCTCGTTCTCCGGCGGATTGTTAATGATGTCCATGGGCGCTTGCTTCTATTCTTCCCTGGCGAGTATGACAGCGGAAACTACCGACTGCTTGATGCCAGAGATGGATGGAACTACCTGGCTGTACCGATAACGCTGCACGATGGGGTGAGCGATCAATGAAAAACCGCGAAGTCTTTGTGCGAGATCCAGTGACGGCAACATTGCCCAACAATGGTGTCGTGGCAATCTCGGAGAGCTACTCGAAAAAAGAGATCGAGGCGCTGCGATACGAGCTTGAGCACTTCGTGTGCGAGGGACAATACCACGCAGGATTAATGCGTATCCTCGATTCCTACTTGGCTCACGTTAAGTCGCCGAGCCAGCCCGCGGCATGGATAAGCGGATTCTACGGGAGCGGCAAGTCGCACCTTCTGAAGATCCTGCGCCACCTTTGGGCCAACACCCCGTTCTCAAGTGACGGGGCAAGGGCGCGCGACTTGGCACACCTGCCGGATGATATCAAGAACGCCCTGGTCGAGATCGATACGTTTGGAAAGCGATGCGGTGGGCTTCATTCCTTCGGTGGCACACTCCCGTCGGGGGGTGGTCTCAGCCCAAGATTGGCTGTTCTTAGGATGCTCTTCAAGTCGAAGGGACTTCCAGAGTCTCTACCCGAAGCACAGTTTTGCCTTTGGCTAAAAGCTAGTGATACCTTCGAGCAAGTGGAAAAATCCGTCAATGCTGCCCTCGCGTCCAAAGGAAGAGATTTTTTCACAGAACTCCACAACCTGTACGTCAGCCCGGTTCTAGCGGGGGCTCTCCTTGAGGCAGATCCAAACTTTGCTGACGACATCACACACGTTCGCTCTCTAATCAGGGAGCAATTCCCGTTGCAGGATGACTTGCCGACAAGCGATTTCGTTCGCATGGTCCGGGAGACGCTCGAAATCGACGGCCAAATGCCGGCAACGCTCATCGTGCTCGACGAGGTCCAATTGTACATTGGAAACAGCAGCGAGCGGTCAACGGACGTTCAAGAGATGGCCGAAGCCCTGTGTAAGCAGCTCGATAGCCGCGTCCTCTTGATTAGCGCGGGGCAGACATCGCTAGCGGCAAGTGATCCGCTCCTTGATCGCCTCCGTGGCCGGTTCACGGTTGCGGTCGAGCTGTCGGACGCGGATGTCGAGACGGTCACGCGCAAGGTCGTGCTGGCGAAGAAGGCCGACAAGCGCTCAGCCATTGAGTCAGTCCTCGACCAGAACCGTGGCGAGATCGACCGTCAACTTTCGGGGACGCAAATCGCAGCCCGGTCCGACGATCAGAAGACGATCGTTGACGACTACCCTCTGTTGCCGGTTCGTCGTCGCTTGTGGGAGCATGTGATACGAGTTGCCGATCTCGCTGGCACATCGAGTCAGCTTCGCACACAGCTTCGCATGGTGCACGACGCAGTCCGTGAGACGGCAGAAGAGCCCCTGGGCACTGTCGTTCCCGCCGATTTCTTGTTCACCCAGCAACGCCCCGGCCTCCTGCAGAGCGGCGCGCTCCTCAAGGAGATCGACGAAACGATTCAAACGCTGGATGACGGGACCCCTGATGGCGTGCTTGGCAAACGCCTTTGTGAGTTGATCTTTCTGATCCGCAAGCTCCCACGTGAGGGAGGAAGCGACATCGGCGTTCGCTCCACGCCAGAGATGCTGGCAGACCTGCTCGTGCAGAACCTCGGCACCGATGGCGTACCCCTTCGTCGCGATGTTCCACGCGTACTTGGTCGGCTTGTCGAGAGCGGAAAGCTGGTCATGCTGGAGAACGGAGAATACAGCCTACAGACTCGCGAGAGTAGCGAGTGGAACCGAGAATATCGGAACCAGAAGACCCGACTCAACGCAAACGCCACGAGCCTTGCCTCCAAGCGTGCAGAGCTGATCAGCGCGTGCTGCAACGAAGTGTTTCGCGGAATTAGACTCACGCAGGGAGAGAGCAAAGAGCCGCGCAAGCTAGCTATCCACTTTGGCAGCGAACCTCCCAGTACGGACGGCACAGACATACCGGTTTGGATACGAGACGGCTGGAGTGAAAGCGAGTCGACGGTCGTTGCCGACGCGCGTGCCGCTGGCAATGAGAGCCCAACGATCTTTGTCTTCATCCCCAAAGCAAGCGCCGAGGAACTCCAGAAGGCGATCATCTCCTACGCAGCCGCGCAGGCGACAATCGATCTGAAGGGAACGCCGATCGGACGCGAGGGACAAGAAGCCCACGATGCCATGGCGGCAACGATGAACCGAGCAGAGCAAGTGCGGGATCAGATCATCCGAGAAGTAGTGGATGAAGCGAAGGTATATCGGGGTGGCGGCAACGAGCAGCTTGAACTCGCCCTGGCAGCAAAGGTTGAAACCGCGGCCATTGCGTCGATGGACCGCATGTTCCCAAGCTTCAACGATGCGGACGATGGCCGCTGGAAGAGCGTGATCGAGCGAGCGCGCAAAGGGGACGAAGGCGCTCTATCTGTCCTGGGATATACCGGTCCCGTGGAACAACACCGGGTAACCGCAGCCGTACTGCGCGAGGTCGGCGCGGGGAAGCAAGGCCGGGAAATCCGCAGCACTCTCACTGCGCCTCCGTACGGCTGGCCGCGCGATGCGATCGATGCGGCATTGATTCTACTGCACACAAGCGGCCACCTACGCGCCAAGTACAAGGGTGTCGCGGTTGTGGAAGGAGAACTGGATCAGAACAAAATCCCGGCCACCGACTTTCGCACCGAATCCGTAACACTGAACGCTAACCAGAAAATGCTCCTGCGTAAGCTATTCCAAGATGCCGGCGTTAACTGCAAAGCAAACGAGGAAACACTGAAGGCACCCGAGTATCTTACGCGACTGCTCGATCTTGCGGAACAAGCAGGTGGAGAACCACCGCTTCCGGAGAAACCGTCAACAGGTCATCTGATTGAGCTGCGATCCCTCGTCGGAAAGGAGCGTCTTGGTGCGATCCTAGAGCAAGCAGATGTGCTCCGTGAGCAAGCGGCCACGTGGAGCCAACGAGGAAAGCTAGCTGCACAGAGGATGCCTGCGTGGCAGCGACTGATGCGGCTTCTGGACCATGCGGACGGACTCCCTGGTATCGATACACTGCGCCAGCAAGCCGACGCAGTGCGGGATGAGCGGCGGCTTCTGGAGGCAACCGATCCAGTTCCCAATATCCTTCAAGCAGTTACAAACCTGTTGCGAAGCGAACTGACATCTCTCCGCGGGGCGTACCAGGCAGGACTAAAGGACCACTTGGATGAGTTGCAAGCTAGCAAAGCATGGAATCGCCTCGCCCCTGAAGAGAGGCAGGAAGCACTTGCGTCGCATGGATTTGCCCTCGCGGATGAAGCGCCGGGGATCGGAAGCGATGACGATCTGCTAGACTCCCTCGATCACACATCGCTTGATGTTTGGAAGACCAAGACAGCCGCACTGTCGCAGCAGTTTCAAGACCTCACGCTCGCTGTAGCGAAGAAACTTGAACCGAAAACCAGGCCGGTGAAGATCCAAGGCGGCGTGTTGAAGAACGAGACCGAGGTCAAGGAGTGGTTGTCCACGACAGAGAAGACCCTGCTCGAAGAGGTTAAGGATGGTCCCATCATCATTTCATAGGAAAATCACAGTATGGCTACATTGCCGAGCGAATTGAGAAGGAACCTTGAGAAGATCATTGAGAATGTTGCCCCAGTGGCGATGCAGTAGAAATAGAAACGCCCCGCCCTAAAGCGGGACGTCGGGCCAGCGATGCTATCGCTGGCGGAGCTTTGGAATAGGATACAGCAGGAAACGACAATGATGCAAATGAGAGAGATCGGAAGAGCGTCGTGTAGGGAAAGAGTGTAGATCTCGGTGGTCGCCGTATCATTAAAAAAAAAAAAACAACAAAGACGATATATAAAAAAAAAAAAAGAACACTGACAACACCAGCGACGTACATATTGACCTGGTCAGCC
>CAJVYM010000125.1 GCA_913009415.1 uncultured bacterium | reverse complement strand
AAATGATACGGCGACCACCGAGATCTACACTCTTTCCCTACACGACGCTCTTCCGATCTAAGAGCGGTAACATCGTTGAAGTAGACATCGATCCCGAGCAGCTCTAGCTTAGGTGAATCTCGATGATGTCCTTGTCGGCGAGTTCGTGTGTCGTTGGAACCTGCTGACCGTCGAAGCGGCCGGATCCCCACACGCGGATGTACTTGAGGCGATCGACGAAGTCGCGGTGCACCGTGGCCACGGCATCGAGCGCCGTGCTCCCGGCGGGAAGGACGTACGGCTCCACCATGTCCGCGGGTTTGCCGGGAAGCTTCGTGTACACTCGAATAACGTTTAGGGCAGCGAAGACTCCCTCGCGTAGCGCCTCGAGGCCAATTCCATCGACCGGTGACGTGACGATCACCGGGAAGAGGTCAGAAAGTTCCTCTACCTGCGCTGTAAGTTCACCGAAATCTCCCCGCGTGAGGACGATCCGGCAGGGCACATCACGCACGCGCATCTCCTCTTCCGTCTCCTCGCGCTGCTGCACGAGTCTGATGTGACGCTCTTCGAGCAGGAGGATGATCTCCTCCACAGCATCGATGAGTTCCTCCACCTCCAAGCTTCCATCGAGGGTGAGCAGGCAGAGGTCGGCCTGGCGCACGAGGCTGTACAGCCACGGCTCGCTGTACTCGGCGCTAATCGGTGGAAGATCGACAAGCTGTATCTGCACGTCGGCGAAGGCCATCATCCCAGGCAGAGGAAGCACGGTGGAATACGGATAATCGGCTACCTCGGCATGGGCGTTGGTCAGCGCAGCGATGAGGCTTGACTTTCCGCTGTTCGGTGGACCGAGGAGGACGACCTGCCCCGCTCCCTCTCGCTCGATGTGGTCAAGCTGCGGGCCCTTGTGGTGCGACGACTTGCCCTGTTCCTCTTTCAGCTTGGCGATTCGCCGCTTGATGTCGGCCTGCATGTGATCCGTCCCCTTATGCTTGGGGATAGTGGCGAGCATTTTCTCAAGCGCCGCGAGCTTCGCTTGCGTGTCCTTGGCCGCGCGCAGTTCCTTGCGTGCCTTCAGAAAGTCGGCTGTCAGGTTGGCCGGCATACGATTATGCTCACCTCACTCATTGTGCGGAATCTTCACCGTGCTCCCGCCAATGAACTCCCGTACGACCGCGTCTCCTGGGATGAGCGAGGGGTCGTTCACCTGTTCCAGGCTCAGGCCGACGATCGCATCGAGGAGCTTGCTCACACGCTGGTAGCGGATACGCGCATCGAGGAAGGACGCGTACTGATCGAGGCTATTCGGCTCCGGCCAGATGCTGTCGCTCCCGGAGAAGAACGGTTTTAGCGCGGGAAGGTCGAACGGCATCCCTCCGTTCACCGTGTAATCGGCGAGCCCTTTGAGGGGGATGATGGAGAAGAGCTCACCCTGGCGCACGTAGTGCCAATGCAGGAGCGTGGAGAGAGGAGGATGGTTGCGGTGAACAACATCGCGCAGCGACCGTCGCAGGAGGCGGACATCCTCGAAGCGAGTCAGTCGCTCCCCGCTCCAATCCATCTCCACCAGCGGCTTCATCATCGCACTCTCGTAGAGCGGATTCATCGACTCTATGTATAGTCTGAAAATCACCTGCGGATCGATCCCCTCTGCCATCGGCGGGTAGAAACCGTGCAGGCAGTCGAGGAGGAGGATCTGATCAGGCTCGCGCGAGACCTTCTTCGTCGCAATGCGTCTGCCTTCCTTGAAGCTGTATACCGGTTTGTCGATCGGCTCACCGGCAAGCAGGGCGCGCAGATGCGCGTTTAGAAGCTGGATATCTAGCGCCTCCGGGGTCTCGTAGTTGCGGTCGTTTATCCAGTCACTGGGGTGTTCGATCAGCGGCCAGAAATAGTCATCGAGGTTCAGCATCAGGAAGCGTAGCCCCTTACCCCGCAGCCGATCCGTCAACTTGACCGTGGTCGTCGTCTTCCCAGACGATGATGGCCCGCTTACCCAGATCATCTTGATCTCGTCGCCAGCCTCGATTCGCTCGACGACCCTTGATGCGGCCGCATCGAGCGAAGCCTCATACGCTCCCAGTGATTCATCGATCAGCGATTTGATCCTCCCGCTCTTCACGATCTCGTTCAAGCCATCGACCGTGTCACACCCGTGTGCACGGTTCCACTCCAAGAGCGGCTCCATTTGCGAAGGCGGATACCCGTTACGCACGAACTGCTCCTGCGTTATCGCTCCCTCGCGCACCCAGTGATGCCCCCAGCGGAAGGCGGTGTAAGCGTCCGCGGTGCGCGTGAACCCGGTACTGTGCAGCACGTGCAACACGACGTCTTGGATCTCCTCCACCGTTGGGGGAAAGTTCGCCACCAGGTGATGCGGATCACCGTTTAGGACGATAACAACAAGGTCAGCGAGAAACTCGGCCATCCCGTCATCGCTGGCACCAGCGGTGAAGATCCGATCGTTGATCCCCTCAAGATAGTCCTGTTCGAAGCCACCGATCGAGTCCGCCGCCCGGCGGATCGCATACGTAATCCGACCCTGATCAAAGCTGACCAGGGCATGATTGCGCTTCATCACCTTGCCAATCTTGTTTACAACTGCCATAGTGCCACCATTATAGCGCAAGCTGCGTCAATGAACGATCCGGACTCACTCTCCATCATTCACTCCGGCTCTTTGTCACTTCAACCGGACACTCATGCAGAGACGCTGAAACGCGGAGCCTCTCATACACGAGCAGAGGTATTTCACCGCGAAGGACACGAAGGGGAGAAGGACAAAGCGTCTGATCCCGGTCCCAAGTTTGGCGACATCGCACAGGTAATCATCGCCATTTGACAGCTCACCCCGTTCCATTCTTCGTGTTCTTCGTTCGCAGCCCATAGGGTCGCGTGTCTAACCGGTGTAAGTCCGGCTGCGGGAATTGACTGTATGCCCGCATAGCATATCCGACGTCTCTTGGAGGTGACTTTAGGGGATGAAAGCTTGGAAGTAGATGTCCTTGCCGGTGCAGGGCTAGCAAACCTTTCGGGCCGTAGCATAAAGCGAACTTTGCAGCCTCGTTACACGTTCCACACGAGAACCGGCGGTGTGGGTTGTGGATGCCGAGCCTGTGCGAAGAAGGCGAAGGCTAGTACGAACGGTGAAGGAACAGCCATATGCAACCGTTTGGTCCACCGGGGTACGGAAGGCGGCACGGAGGGGAAAGACGCGCGGAGCAAATTGGGAAGCCCCAGCCCATACAAGGTCGTAGGGCAAAGACCCATCGTAGTAATAGATAAATCGATGGGAGGGTCAAGAGTTTCGGATGAGGCCATAGTAAACGATGACCTGATGGGACAACACAACCCATTAGCGAGCCAACACGTTGGCAAACCAACGCGTTGGTCAGCCAATGGCCTCTGGACTGGAGTGTTGTTGGCCAAAGTGAAAGGAGCGCCGCTTGAGCTTAATGCTTGACTACGGGAGAACCAGCAACGCTGGGGAGACACTCCTCTCTGAACCAGGAGCTTAAGCCACGTATAAGTTGGTGTTGGGCGGGTGAACGCAGACCTTGTGCTTAACCCCGCGCTCATTGGTGAAAGTCGGGGCTGAATTCCAGTTTGAAGCCGTATTGGGGAAAACCCGACGTACGGAGTTTTAGAGAGGGAGGAGGAACCGTGTTGCATGGACTGGTGCTATTTGCCACGCAGCTGGAAACGGCGGATACATCGGAAGTCACTGTCCTAAATAATGCGCGCCTCCTCTCTACTCGGCGGTGAGTTCTCGTTGATGTCCGTAGCTTGTGAACCGAATTTCGAAACGACAAACGCCCTACTCATCCCTTCGGTCTGAACATAGCGGTCTCTTTATCCGCCATGGCCTTTCCTGTACTATCAACCCAGCTTTCAAGCAAAGGAGTCGGCGAGGCACATCACGCACTCGCTCGTGCACAACATGTTCCGCATAGAGCATCAACATAAGGGTTTGCACGCTCGCACGGGGACGCTCGTGACCGCGCATGGCACGGTCTCTACGCCTGCGTTCGTTGCTGTCGCCACACGGGCGAGCGTGAAAGCGGTCGAGCCGGAGGCGATACGGGATGTTGGTCTGCAGATCGTCATCTCCAACACCTACCACCTCCATCTGCGTCCGGGCGAAGACACGATCGCGAAGCTCGGCGGCCTGCACGGTTTCTCGGGCTGGACTGGCCCAACGATGACCGATTCTGGCGGCTTTCAGGTGTTCAGCCTCGGAGCGGGGAAGGAGCACGGGGTGGGAAAGGTGGCCTCGATCTTCCCGGATGAGGGGACGCCACGCAATGCCAATCACTACCGTCAGGGAAAGTCGCTGGTGAAACTGACCGAGGAGGGAGCATCGTTCAAATCGATCATCGATGGATCCGATCAGTTTTTCTCACCCGAAGGGGTGATCGAGATCGAGCGCAAGCTGGGAGCTGATATTATCCTCGTCCTCGATGAGTGCACCTCGCCGTTGCACGACTACAATTACACCAAGAACGCAATGGAGCGTACGCATCGCTGGGCGCAGCGCGCGCTTCACGCGTTCAACGCCTCCGCAGGGGATGATGCGTGCCCTAATCCCGATCAGATCCTGTTCGGGATCGTGCAAGGAGGGGCATATGAGGACCTACGCAAGGAGAGCACGCGGGTGATCGGTGGGATGCCGTTTGGGGGCTTCGCCATCGGCGGGTCACTCGGCAAATCGAAGGAAGAGATGCACCGCGTGCTCGATTGGACGATCCCCCTGTTGCCGGATGATAAGGCACGCCACCTGCTGGGGATCGGGGAGATCGAGGATATCTTTGCCGGTGTTCGCCGGGGGATAGACACTTTCGACTGCGCCGCCGCGACGCGCATTGCCAGAAACGGGACGGTCTTCTTGAAGGGGGAACCTAGGCACAGGATCAACCTGAGAAACGCGCGTTTTGCTGATGATCCGCGCCCGATCGACGAAACCTGCGATTGCTTCACGTGTCAGCACCACTCACGCGCTTACCTGCGTCACCTGTGCCGCGCCGGTGAATTCTCCTTCTACCGGCTAGCGACCATCCACAACCTGCGCTTCCTCGTCCGCTTGATGCAGCAGATCCGCGAGTCGATTGCCGATAACTCCCTCGATCATAGATCGGAAGAGCGTCGTGTAGGGAAAGAGTGTAGATCTCGGTGGTCGCCGTATCATTAAAAAAAAAAACACAAAGAAAAACAAAAAAACAAAAAACAAAAAGAAAAAAAAAGAAAAGAAAAAAAAGAAAAAAAAAAGACTATAGCAATCTCGTCAAGTATATAAATACA
>CAJVYM010000124.1 GCA_913009415.1 uncultured bacterium | reverse complement strand
GGGGACGTAAGCTAATGCTGGACAGTAGTCGACAGTGACACACACGGGGGAGATAGCGTACGAGTGCGTCACACATTATTACCATAGTGGAATAGTATGGGATGAAATTGTTGCTTTTTTGCTGGTGTTGTTTTTTTTTTTAATGATACGGCGACCACCGAGATCTACACTCTTTCCCTACACGACGCTCTTCCGATCTACAGGTCGCTTGGAAGAACGTGGAGAAGGCGATTGTCTCCCTCAAATCGGAGCATCTGATGGAGCCAGAAGCGCTCCTGCACGCGCCGCTCGACAAAGTTGCAGCGTTGATCCGCCCGACGATCTACTACAACCAGAAGGCAAAGAAACTTCGCTCATTCCTGCAATTCTTGCGAGAGCGACATCACGGGGAGCTGAGCGATCTGTTCGCGCTGCCGATGCCGGCACTGCGTGAGGAACTGCTCAGCGTGCGCGGGATCGGCGCTGAGACGGCCGATTCGATTGTCCTTTACGCTGCCGGCAAACCCAGCTTCGTCATCGATGCCTACACGCGGCGAATCATGCAGCGCCTTGGATTGATCAGTGGCAAGGAGGCGTACACCGCACTGCGTGCTCTGTTCATGGAACACGTCCCTCTCGACGTGAAGCTGTACAACGAGTACCACGCTCTGTTCGTCCGTCACGGAAAGGATCGCTGCCGCCCGCGTGCTCCCCTCTGTTCAGATTGCCCATTGAGGGACATGTGTAAGTACGTGTCTACAACGAAGTGAGTTCGCGCGGATATGTGGACAGCGTCTCAGCTCCGTCCTGCGTGATCACAACATCGTCTTCGATGCGCACGCCCACCTTGTCTGCCAGGTAGATGCCCGGCTCGACGGTGAATACCATCCCCGGTTGAAGGACGGTCTTGTTTCCGGAGACGATGTAGGGTGGTTCGTGGATCTCCAGTCCCAGCCCGTGTCCGGTGCGATGGTTGAAGTACTTGCCATATCCGGCGTCTACGATCACCTTACGGGCGGCGGCATCGACCTGTTCTGCTGTTACACCAGGGCCGGCTGCTTGGCGTCCGGCTTCGTTGGCCATTCTCACGATCTCGTAGATCTCTTTCCACTCGGGGCTGGTCGTACCGATGGAGAAGGTGCGTGTGATGTCGGCAGAGTACGCTCCAACGCGAAAGCCATAGTCGATCAGCAAGGGATCTCTCTCCTGCAGGGGGCGCTCGCCAGCGACCCCATGTGGCAGGGCAGCGCGTGGGCCGGAGAGGACAATCGGTGGGAAACCGTTTCCGTCAGCGCCGTTCTTCAGCATCTCCATGTTCAGGAGCATCTGCACATCGCGCTCGGTCATCCCCGACTTGACCTGCGCACAGGTAGCAAGCAGAGACTCTTCGCTCACCCGGATAGCTGTGCGGATCGCCTCGATCTCATCTTGATCTTTGCGCATCCGGCCATGTGATAGGATCTCGTCGACCTCGACGATCTTAGCAGTGCTCGCGTTTTGTTCGATCTGGCGCAGTTCGAGAAGGCGCATCGATCTCGCCTCCACTCCGAGCGTTCGCCCCGCGAGGTTAAGGGCTTTGGCTGCTTTCGCAAAAGCAGGCGTGTAGCCCTCTTCGTCCGTATAAGGGATGAGGGCGACCTCGTAAGGAAGAGCGCGAGAGAATGTCTCCACCTCCAGGTGCGGAAGGAGAATAGTCGGGCGCGCCAAGTGCGAGGATGATAGGAAGAAAAGAAGCGGCCTCTCGCTCAGCTCCTTTGTTATCCCCGTGAGGTATGTCAGATTCGCCCCGGGAAGGAGCGCGAGAACATCGATCCCCTGTTTTCCAAGTCGCTCTTGCAGACCATTCAAACGTGCTTCGTAGTCCATATTTCTTCCCCCCTGCTGCCGGTGGTGATGGAACAGTATAACGGGTTTCCCCGCTAGGTTCCTTGCGAGTGCGGGCGATGGCGTGGTACTGTTTGCTATGCACATCTTCGTTGGGCTTCTGCTCATTTTCTTGTACGAGGTTGGCGCGGCGGTGATCCTTCCGACGCCCAGCGAGATCCCGATGCTTGGGTACAACTACATTCCGCTTGCGTGGATATTCGTGTTCGCGGTTCTGGGGAAGACGGTGGGGGCGTACATCGTGTTCCTGGTTGGGGATCGGGCCAAGGGAACGGCGCGGTTCCAACGGTTCCTTGATCGTCACCACTGGGCGAAGAAATTCTTCGATCTGAGCGAACGGTTTGTGCAGCGATACGGGGTGTTCGCTGTGTTCGTGCTGCTGAGCATCCCGGGCTTTCCCGATACGGCATCTCTGTACCTGTTTGCAATTGTGGGGAAGAGGCCGATTCTGTTCTCTATCGCTTCGGGGTTGGGAACGGCGGTACGCATGGGCTTCGTCCTGCTTGGCTTCTACGGGATAGCCTCGCTGCGTGGGTAGTGTGTAGCGTAAAGCGCAGGAAAGCATGAAAAAATGGCTCCTCGCTGTTTCGTGGGGGTAGCTGAGATTGGGATGACCACAAGGGGCGTTCCTACAGGCATAAGCAGAGCGGATGCTCATGAGGGGGCCCGAGATGAGCTTTGTTGCAGAGTACACCTTCAACGTGGGAGGCAAGCTCCCCCGCTACATCACAACCGTGTGTTCGTAGCGGCGCACCTTGCCTGCCTGTCCTTTGGATGCAGACAGGTGTGCGACGTTGCTTGCGCGCGCGTAGAATTGCCATTTACGGATCTGTAACGGTTACGGCGTTCATCAACGTAGTTTGCTTTTTGGCTCATTAGCCGTGCAAGGACACGCGTTATCCATTCTAAACAGCGAGGAACCAAAAAAGGAAGTAAGAGCCTCCCTTTGCCCTTTATAATGTGTCCTTGGCGATCTTGAGCGAACATAGCGAGCGGACGTGAGAACCGCTTTAGCTTACACAAGGATCATCTTATCACAAATGATACGAAGGAGGAACGGTAAAAGCTCTTGCCTCACGTAAGGATCACGGACGATATGGTGATCAGTGGTGTGCAATGGGATGGAGCAAAACCACATCGATCCTTCAAGCTAATTTCTGACGCCTGAAAGCTTATGGTACGGGTTACGGGGAGATGCGGACGTCCTGAAACTTGCCCATGTCCTTCTTGAGAAAGAATGTCTTGAAATAGCTAACCGTGTAATAAGATACAGCTTTCCATAAACCGTAATAGTTGTACCTACGCGCTGATGAGTGGACGACCAAGTGGCGATCGTAGTGTAGAGCGTGTTGTCCGCGGAGTTTCGCCACCCGCCAGGCAAGGTCGTTGTCTTCGAACGCTCTTAGCGCAACGTTGAACCCCTTCACCTGTTCGAATGTCTGTCTATCGACGGCGAAGTTGGGCCCTCGCACGTTGGGATGCTTGGTGATGCGATCGAATTGGGTGATCACCAGGTCGATCACTGGGTATGCATAGCGCATTACAGCACCAGCGAGCCCGCGGATGCGAGTAAAATAGACGGGCCCGTAGACTAACGCCGTTTGCGGGGTACGCCGGAAGGCGATGACGATGCGACCTATCCAGTCTGTTGGGTACTGGCTGTCGGCGTCGGCACTAACGATGATGTCGCCGCTCGCCTCTTGAAAGGCACGCTGGCGCGCACGCGCGATTCCCTTCACATGCTCATGGACCAGTTTGAGGTTCAATCCCTCCTCTTCGGCTACCTTGATGGCAACGTGCGCGGTGTGGTCGGTGCATGCGTTCAGACAAACAACCGCCTCTACAGCGACGGAGGTTTGTTGTCTGGCGATAGAACGCAGGCAATCGGCGATGCAATCCTCCTCGTTGTACGCAGGAATGGCAACGGAAACCAGTATTTTATCGTTCTTATTGTCAATTATTGATTGAAGCAAACTTTCTCATCCTCCACAGGGGTTATGTCCTAACTAACCGATCGGAAAATATAGCACGTTTGCACGAATAAAGCCAATACGCATCTCCAGTGAGCAGGGGACATCTGGCGTGATCAATGAAGGGAGATCATTAATTGTTGGGCTCTTGCTTCCAAGACCGGGCTTGTGGTGGACAAAACTCGCAACATACCGAACTTGTGTTGCGTAAGTTCCTGAGTTACCTTTCGCAACAAGAGGAACCTTGTGTTGCATGAAGCAGCCGAGTTCCAGTCCCCTCAGGTGTACCAATGAGCGCGTGTTAGCGGCAGTCCACTGTCACCCTGGTTGGGCTTGACGAGTAGCGTTTGATATACGTTGAGTCGCCCAACCTGGAATCCATAAGCTGAACCGGACATGAACAGCCGCCAAACGCGGTATGTCACTTCATCGGCGGCGCGACGCGCCTCGTCATGATGATCTTCTAGGCGGCGTACCCAGTGGCGCAACGTGAGCGTATAATGCTCCCGTAAGCTCTCCACATCGCGCACCTCGAACCCGCTTGCCTCAGCCACGTGCTGTATGGTGCTGATCGACATCAGCTCACCATCAGGGAAAACGTAGCGATCGCTGAAGGACGGCCCATGTGGCACCGGATCGGTAGCGCGGCGGGAGATGCCGTGGTTGAGGAAAACACCTTTTGGTCGCAGCAAACGCCACGCCAGCGCGAAATACTCGGGCAATTGTGATTCACCAACGTGCTCGAACATTCCCACGCTGACGAGTTTGTCGTACCCTTCCGCCTCGTCTACCTGGCGGTAATCACAGACCTTTACGCGGCACTGGTTTGCCAGCCCAGCTTGATAGATGCGCTCATTGGCCAGTTCGGCCTGTTGCTGACTGAGGGTAATACCGACCGCTTCCACGCCGTAGTGTTGAACGGCATAGAGGATCAGCCCACCCCAGCCGCAACCGATGTCAAGCAAGCGTTCACCGGGGCGTAGACGCAGCTTACGGCAGATATAGTCTAACTTACGTTCCTGAGCCGTGTCCAGATCGTCGTCGTGCTTGGCGAAGTAGGCACACGAATAGACCATCCAATGGTCCAGCCACAGTTTGTAGAAGTCGTTTGGTGCGGCGTAGTGATAAGTGACCGCCAACTGGTCACGGGTGATGGAATGACGTCTCCCCCTCAAGCGAGCTGCCTGGCGGCCGGTGCGCGGATTGCCCTCGGATGGTAACCTCAGTAGATGCCACGCGTGGCGCAGTGATTGGGTGAGGCCCCAACGCTGCCTGTTGAAGTAGTCGGCCAGCGGAAAGACGGATTCGATCTCTCCCTCGATGTCGAAGTCATCATAGATGTACGCTTCGCCTAACGTGACTTTCCTAGTTACGTTTTTGAGTTGTCCACGAAACCCGTAGCAATCACGGTTTTCGTCCACTGCCGCCCTATGACCTAAGAATCCCGATAGTCCTTGAGGCTCAGCAACCGGTAGAGCCTCT
>CAJVYM010000123.1 GCA_913009415.1 uncultured bacterium | reverse complement strand
GCTCTACCGGTTGCTGAGCCTCAAGGACTATCGGGATTCTTAGGTCATAGGGCGGCAGTGGACGAAAACCGTGATTGCTACGGGTTTCGTGGACAACTCAAAAACGTAACTAGGAAAGTCACGCTAGCACCTACACTGCCAAGTACACGAAGATTAGCTCCGGTTACATGGGACAATTGGTCGAGTGGCCCGAAGTGGTCACTGAAGGCCCGACCCTAGAAGAATGTCGGGAACTACTCAAGGACGCGTTGCACGAAATGATCTTAGCCTATCGCCAGCAACACAGAGAAATTCCGCTCGGTGGGGCTCTCTTCGAGCAGGTTGCGATCGAGGTATAGATGTCGGTCAAACGCCGTGATCTGGTGAGATACCTTGAGCAGAATGGGTTCTCTCTCCTACGGGAAGGAGGCAAGCACTCCATCTACTCAAATGGAGTGAAGACGGTCCCGGTTAAGCGGTATCGCACACTGGATCGAGTAAACGAGCTCTGCAAGCAAGCTGGGCTGCACCCGCGTTTTTAGAGGGTTGGTCCAAGTGCGAGGTGGGTCGTGAAGGACTACCACATCAATATCTTCTACAGCGAAGAAGATGGCGGGTATATCGCCGATATCCCTGATTTGGAAGCCTGTTCAGCCTTCGGAAACACTCCGGATGAGGCACTGAAACAGGTTGAGCTTGCCAAGGTCGCTTGGCTTGAGGCAGCCCGCGCTGAGGGTAAACCTATTCCACAACCCAAGTACAAGCCAGTAATCTACCGGGTTGCAGCCTGACGTTGCATTAGATGCGTGGACAAAGGAGGCGTCCCAGTGAAACTGACATATGATCCAAGGTACAACGTGGCGTATATCCACCTCAAGGAGAAAACGGCAGAGGTCGAGACTGCCCACATTAGCGAAGAGCTAAACATCGACCTTGCCCCGGATGGCACGGTCTACGGGATCAAATTGCTGAATGCGAATGAGCAATTGATGCCTACTCCCAATGGGAAATTGATTGTCGTCAATCCTCCTGGGTTTGATTCCCCGCCCCTTGGGGCGTTCTGTTTACAAAGCCTCTTGATACCCCGTCCGCTTGCGGCGGGGTAGTTCATGAGAGAGGGCATTTGAATGCTCCGTCCCGGGAGGGCGGGGCACTCAAGTGCCATCTCTCGTAGCGTCGGAGCTTCGATTTCATCGGCATTAGCCACCAATTTCAGGCTCAAAATTGCGGGGGACTTCGGCTTAGACGGCTTACGATAAGATCACAAACACCCTTACGCGAAGGATGCCAAGGGGAACGATAGATCAGGAGGTGAATCGAACGAAAGAATAGTGAATCTCCCCGGCCTGAAGCCGAGGAGATTCACCTTGATGATTCAATAATCTGGGGAATTAGGGTGAAGTCGGTCACTACATGGTCTGCTATGCGCACAAGTTCTTCATCCTTGGCGTTCATCGCGATTGACAGGCCAACGATGCGCATTACCGGTACGTCATTCATATGGTCTCCGACAAAGCAGATCTCCGAAAGATCGAGATTGTGTTTTGCTGCTATCTCTTTCATCACGTCCGCCTTCTTCCATAGGTCGACCACCGTCTCGCTTTCGCCTGTGAAGCGCCCATCTTTGACAAGCAGGCGGTTCGCCACTGAGAAGTCGAGGCCGAGTTCTTCTCGCGCTCGATCTGCTACAAGGTCAACTCCGGAGGAGAGGATTCCCATCGTGTAGCGACCGCGCAGGGCGGCGATGGCACTCCTTGCACCAGTTGCGTATGGCGGGGGGAAGATCTTCATAGCGATGTCATCCACAGGGATTCCCGTGAGGAGTGCTGCGTCACGTTCTACCCATTTTGTGTAGGCATCACGCCGCGGCAGGAATTCGTGCAGGATCTGTTCTGATTCCTTCTGCATGCCTGCCGCGGCAGCGATTGCTCCCCAGCTTGACTCAAACTCCACGCCGCGATATCGCACGAGCGTGCCGTCGAGGTCGAATATGATCGCTCGTATCCGCCGTCTCACGCCTAGTTGTTCCCTCCCGAAGTGTTCTGTGCCGGTACTGGGTTGACGAGCTTCGCTCCATCGGTGATCCCCAATTTTGCTACCTTGCCAGTTTGCAATTCGAGTGCATACTGAAACGCCGATTTTGCCGTGTACAGATCCTTGGACTGGGCCTTCATCGCCATGCTCCCCACGAACGCACCCTTGGCGTTAAAGAAAGCGATATCAAGTCCGAAGGGAACGGTCTCCATCGTGAACCGCCGTGTGGCTTCATTGGAGAACGAGAACAGGATCCCGGGGAAGCCCTTGAGAAGCGCCGCCGGGAAGCCGCGGAACCCGACGAAGCGTGCGTTTGCCGCATCAGCGCGCAGAACGGGGAGTGTGATCTTCGATCCATCGGCGAGCGTTATCACAAGGTCATCGACAGAGAGCGTGCTCAGAATACCGAGGTTATTGTTTGCCTGTGCCAGGGAGATAATAGGAGCGCTGTCGGCAACCGCTGCGGGGTAGATAAAGACAGGGTCATCGCCGATCCCATCGCCGTTGGCATCGGTCCCCTGGTAGTCTCCCCAGTAATTGCCCTTGCCGTCCACAGTCCACGTGTTCTTTCCGTAGTCCTCCACAAGCGATGTGCCGCCACCGAGGAAGGTGTTGAGATAGATTCTGTTTGACTGTGAATCGTTGTTTAAGTAGATGTGGTTACTGTTGTCGGAGAAAACGTTGTCGTGAATCGAGTTCCCGCGCACGATTACCTTGCCATACGTCTCGGGAAAGAGGATCCCACGCGTGTTCTGCGCAATGAGATTCTTCTCAATGTCGTTGTTCGATCCAGTTACGGATATGGCGTAGGCTGCCTTGACAATCGTATTCGACACGATCGTGTTATTGTCCCCCTGTGCCGCGAGACGTATCCCCGTCTCCGCATCGGTGATCGCATTTGCCTCCACGATGTTCTCCGTGGACTGGTCGAGGACGATGCCGTACTTCGTGTTCGCGTGCGTGATGATATTGCGCGCGATATCGTTCCCTGTAGAGCCGGCGCGCACTTCGATCCCCACGGGATTGGCGAACGCCATGTTGTTGTAGACCTTGTTGTCGTCCGAGGCAGCCAAGATGAGCCCGCTATCGTTTGCCAGGAATTGATTGTTAGTAATCTTGTTATGGGAGGAGAGCCACACGTACATCCCGGCGAAGCGATTGTTCTGCAGGATATTGTTGGTGACCGTGTTGTTATCGGAGCGGTAGAGGCTGATCCCGTGCTCAGTGGGGACCGGGCTGGTGCGGTAGACCTCGTTCCCGCTGACGAGGGAATCCTCGACAAATGCCAATTGGATACCGTCTCCGTTCGTGATTTTGTTATCGGTGATCGTCATGTTCTTGCACGCGGCGAAATAGAGGTTGTTGGACTTGATGCCGGTCACCGTCTCCCCGTCTTTGCCATAATAGTAGCGAATCGGGTGGTTGTTCAGCTCGTTTGTCTGATTGATCGCCAGGTTGTACTCGTCCGCCGATTCACCGGTGATACGAAGGCCGGTCCCTTGAACAGAGAGGATGTTCCCTGTCAGTGTGAGGCCAGTTGAGGACGAGATCTCGATTCCATTGCGCGAGTCGGATATTAGACACTGCTCCAACCGTCCGTTGCTGACGAAACCGAGTTGGATTGCGGCACCGTCAGCTGCTGCCGCGCCGCGGATGATCACCCCGCGTAAGACAAAGTGTGCGCTGGTGTTCTCGATGTTTATCCCGTACTTCACGTTCTGCGGGACGTTGATCTCCCAACCGGTGATGATATAGGGATCATCGGCGGTCCCTGTTCCACCGACAACACCGTTATCAACCGTGAAATCGCTGTTTCCCAGGATCACGATCGGAGCGTGCGCTCCACCGGCCAAGCCGATCACAGTCAGCGCTAGAACAGCGAGAAAAGCGAGTATCGATATGCGTTTCATGTGTGCTACTCCTTCATTCATTTCGGAATTTCCAAGCGATTATAGCGGCGATTCTAACTGCCAGCCAAACCGCCACCCATTAACTTTCACTAGTCTAACCGTTTTCTCTGGAGGGCGAGTGAAGGTGATGTGTGGAAGAAGTGAAGAGGCTTGAGGCGCATTTTAGGACGTGTGGCCGGAATCGGCCTCGACCACCTCTGGCGTCCCTGCGTGCCTAACGTCCCCTGTGTTGTGCACCAGTATGACCACGGCGAGTGTTGCGCGATGCTACACTATGGGGCATGAAACAGGCCACTGCATCGCGCTTCTTGTTCGTCATCATTGCCGTTATCCTCTTTGTTGGCGTGCGCATCGATCAGGGATCGCCTCTGACGTACCCGGGGGCATCTCCGCACCACAGGATTGGGGTCTACCTCACAGCCTATGCTGTTGGAAAGGATGGCGTGCTCGCTGGGGTTATGAACGCTGTACGCTCGGGAGAGCTGAACGCTGTGGTGATCAACGTCAAGAACATGCACGGTGAAATAACCTACGCGAGCAAAGTCCCGTTAGCGATAAAGATAAATGCGGCCACAGGTCGGATCAACATGGCGTCCCTTGTTCAAATGCTCCAGGCAAGCGGAGTGTACGTGATCGCTAGACAGGTGCTGTTTTACGATCCCAAACTCTCAACCTATCTCGGTAAGAGCAATCCGTGGATTGACCCGGATAATAAAGTCGCAGTTAAATATAACTTACAGATCGCTCAGGAAGTGGCATCGCTTGGCGTAGATGAGATTCAGTTTGACTACGCGCGCTATGCTGACGGCGGGACCCTTACGCCGATCTACGCCGCGCGCTACGCGGCGGTGAACGAATTCCTCGCCGCAGCGCGTCGCCTTCTCAACGGGCGCGTCGAGCTATCGGTGGACGTCTTCGGGCGCGTGCTGTGGAACTGGAACAAGAAGGGGATCGATCCCATCGGTCAATCGCTTGAGGGGATCGCCCCGAATGTAGACTTCATCTCGCCGATGCTCTACCCGTCTCACTACAGCGAACAGCGGTACAAGGATGACCCGTACGGTGTAGTAAAGGAGGCGCTGACGCTTGGAGAACAGCGAGTAGCGACACCGTTTCGTCCGTTCCTGCAGGCATTCGACCGATACATTCCTGCGGGAATGACGATGGAAGAGTACATTCGCGATCAGGTGCGCGCGGCAAAGGAGCTAGGAGCCGACGGATATCTGTTCTGGAACCCATCCTGCGACTACGCGGTGCTGTACAAGGCGTTACGGTGAGGCTCTATTGCTAGTAACTGTTGTCGATGATGGATCATTGGTATCCTACCGCAGTTAGCAACCAGGCTTGAGGGATGGCCGCGGTGGAATTTTGATTCGGCCAGCAATGTCCATCATCTATCGATG
>CAJVYM010000122.1 GCA_913009415.1 uncultured bacterium | reverse complement strand
TCGCTGCTGAGAAAGGCATTGCCATCTTAGAAGCCGCATGTGATCTGGGGTTGAAGGCACTGGGTCACCGTGATTGCTCGCACGAATATGGTCTCTAACCCTTCGCTAACTAGGAAAGTCCCGCTAGGGAGTTCTGTCTCATCAGTCGCTTCTTCCGTGTTCCGAATTCTGCGTTCCGAGTTTCTTTCTCGCCCGCTCACTGCGATCGCTCAAGACACTAAGATCGCCAAGAGCTGCCCTTTTTAATCTTCACATCATTCTCTTCGCGTCCTGTCCCTTGAGACATGACGGCAGACAGGCCTCTAGAGGGGTCGTCTGCTAGACGACCCAGGAGATAATGGCCAGTGTTGTCCAGGCGAGGAAAAAGATCACCGGGAGGAGCGAGATCGAAACACGCGGCAACAAGCGGGTTACTGGTCCCAGGTGAGCCACTTCTTGCTGCCACTCCTTGCACTTCCATGAGGTTGAGGGGATACATACTTCCTCCCCCGCAAGGAGCTTATGCAGGCTACGGTGAAAGTCTCCCCCGGCAAACTGCCCCTCGATGCTGCGCAGTAGACCGGAGACATGCTCGATTTCTTGCGCGGATCGCCTCTGGCTCAGTGACCAGGCAATGCACACGAGGACACCAATCCCTGCAAGGACTGTAGTGAAAAGCCTGCTTTCCCAAACTCCGTAGGAGAAGAGGAACAAGGATAGCGGGAAGATCAAGAGGCAGTTGGCCAGCAAAAAGATCCCAGCGATCGTCCAGTAACCGCGTTCTTTCACTCCGGCAGTCGTGCTGAGAGCTTGGTAAAGGCGTAGCCACTCTTCCAATTCCATGATCGTACCTCCTCTTTCTATTCTACGCTGCATTCTCATCTGTAGAAGGCACTCCTTCTGCAAGATTCGGGACAGGCGTCCCTTCTCTCCTCCCACTTGCGTTGGATAAGGCGAGTGTGGTATGTTCTATTACTGACGGGCAACAGGGGGCAGATGATCCAAGCGAGTCGGTTCTACGTGGATCAAGGGGAATGATCAAGGAAATACTTGAGGAACTTGTCAGCAGCGTGGTCCAGCACTCTCCCTACAGGCGTGTTCTTGCTTCGTTCTACGACCAGGCGATTACACCAGCGCCTGATTCCACTGCCCGCGTGCTTGACTACGCGGCAGAAGGATTGACAGATGCTGATGAGCGAAAGGTCCGCCTATTTATTGCTGGTGGGGGAATTATCCGAGGGGACAAGTACAGGCCATCGTTTCGCATCAGCAATTCCTACTATATACCGGCGGGGAACATTCCCTACTCCGTTTCCCCGCGTATTCCTAGCAGGCGCAGATTCATCAGCTCGCACGGCTGGCGTGCGGAAGACTTCTTGCTGATTCCCTGCCACTTGAATGACGGGATCATCGGGCAGGTCTCAGTCGATGATCCGCGTGATGGAGGAAGGCCAACTCCGGCCAAGCTGCGGGAGCTGGAGGAATTGACCTCAGTTGCCGCGATCGCTCTTGTCGAGGCTCAGCAGCGGGAGAATATGAGCGAGAGGCATAAGCTCTTCAGTTTTCTCACCGACAACGCCATGACGGGGGTTCTCATCGTACAACAGAGGCGTGTGCGTTATGCCAACGACCGAGCTCTGATGCTCTTCGGATACGATCGCGATGAGCTGTTTGCCATGGAGCCGTGGTGGCAGCTATTCTCCCCTGACAACCGCACCGCTCTGCGTAAGAATGACGGGCAACCATCCCCTGGTGACCTGGAAACACGCGGTATTCGCAGAGACGGGGGTACAATCTGGCTGCATTTGCAGTCCCTGGCAATGGACTATGAAGGGGCGCCGGCCCTCATGCTGAATATCCTCGATATCTCCGAACGGGTGCAAACAGAAGAGCTTCTTAAGGAGAAAGCTTTTCGTGACCCGCTCACCGGTCTGTACAACCGCCACTACTTCGATGAGTCCATCCAACGAGAGTTGAAGCGTTCGCAGCGGTACAAGCGGCCGTTCACCATCATGATGACAGATCTTGCTAATTTTAAGCGGGTGAACGACCAACTGGGACACCAGGAGGGAGATCGAATCCTCCGTGATGTGGCTCAGCTCGTGCAGGAACAAGTTCGCGAGAGCGATTGGGTGATCCGTTATGGAGGCGATGAATTCCTCATCATCCTTCCGGAAACCGGAGTGCAGGTCGAGGCCCTCGCGCAACGCCTGCGGCGTGTTGTCTCCGAATGGGGCGGCACCAGCGTTCCCGAAGTCAAGATAGGGATAGACATCGGGTGGGCCACGTGGACCTCGGATACTGACTTCTCCCTGACGCGGCTGCTGAAGATCGCCGATAGCAATATGTACGCCGAGAAAGAGAGGAGATGAGCGCTTGCTTAACTCACCTTTCCCGCTTCCACAGCGAATGAAGCGCGTCGAGCGCTATGCCGTAGCGTGGGCTTAGGACCTGTGGATCTTTCGATTCGGGTTCGTTGTTCATCGTCACGTATGGGACATTCGCCCCTTTCACATCGATCCTTCTGTGTGAATCGGGTGCGATATCAAACCAGTCGTCCGTTCCATACGTTGCCTCCATCTCCGCACGCGGTACGGAGTGGGTAAGGAGGCCACTTCTTCGCTTCTCGTCGTAGCGGGCGACATTTCTGCGCCAGGACTCTTTGAAGGATACACTAACGTACAGGATCACTGCGCGTTTCAGGATCTCCGGTGAGAGCTGGGATAGTGCCTCGGCATAGCCGTGCTCTCCACCGCGTGCGAATTCGATGATCAGGGTCTTCTTCGCCAGAGCCCGTGGATGAGAGATGATCTCCGCTACCTGTTGATCGAGCCTCTTGATGAGGAACTCCCATATGTCGCTATTGGTGATCGCGTAGTTTTCCTCCGCTCGCCGCGAGTAGAGGCGCCCTTTTCCCATTGACTCCCATAGATCGTCCTCCACGCACTTCTCCCACAGGAGGGGAAAGTCGTCGAGTGCTTCAAATGGCGCGATGTGGTAATCCCTTGCGCGCTGGGCGATGGGTGTCTTGTGCATGAAGTCGATGAACTCGCTCTTTCCAGCCGCGGGGCGACCAAGGAGGAGAATGATGTCGAACGTATCACCCAGGGGTGCCTTTTCGGCCATGTATTGAAGTCCAAGCATCCGTTCGATCTCTAGAAGGAATGATGATGCCTCTCGATCGGCGTTGATTGTTATCAGATTTGTCAGGTGATCGATATGCCAACCCTGAAGGGCAGTGAGCATCGCCTCCAAGTGTTCGCGGTCGATGAAGAAGCGGGGGCTATTGCGAGCCTCCTGACGCAGGAGCGACAGCTCGATGGGAATGTCCATGCGGAGGTAGGCATCCGGCTGAGGAAGAGCAGAAGAGATCCGTGAATAAGCATCAATGAAGGCCTTGTCGCCAAACGCCTTAGCGTAGGCCAGGTGAACACCGAGGTGCGACTCTTCCAAACACAGCTTCCCGCTTGCGATCGCGCGCTGCACCTGTTCTTTCCGTCGCGGAATCTCGGCGACGATCGCTTGAGTCAGACGCTCGCGCTGCGAGAAGATATCGATCTCCTCCCTGATAGCGACCTCCTTGACCAGCTCTGGCAGGACAACGACGTTCTGCGGATAGAATCGGGCTAACAGAGACAATGTCTCACTCTTACCTGCTGCTGGCAGGCCTTCAAAGATGACGTGATGCATAGTTGTTCTCCTTTTGTAGCTGCTCATTTTACCACCTGCGCATCGCCGTTTCCCGTCCCATGCTCCAGGCAATGTGGGATTGGCTCTAAGAGCATCGACTCGTCTCACCACAAAGGACGCGGTCAGCGCGAAGCTATGCAATACATCGCTTGCTTCATAACGCTCTTTCTTTGACTTGATCCCACATTCTACGTTGTGCTATGATGAGTGAATGACTTACAGAAGTTAGCAAAGACTGCCTCCATGCCTGTGGTCGGTTGCTGTGACAACTATATTGTAGCTGCACGCGAGTAGCTCCAACTTGAGTAAGTATCCTTTCAGTGTTGCTGTGACAACTATATTGTGGCTGCACACCTGAGAAACGGGCGCACCGGACTTGACCTCACGGCCTCTGCTTGGTATCTTCTTTGTAGATACAGGGAGGAGACGACAATGCGAGCACACATCAAGAAGTGGGGGAACAGTCTGGCCCTTCGAATTCCGAAGCTCCTCGCCGATGAAGTGGGGCTAAAGGAGAATGCCCCTGTCGATCTCTCGTTGCATGATGGGAAGCTAGTAGCATCGCCGGTAGTAGAGAGGCAGTTCACTCTGAAAGAACTCTTGGAGCAGGTAACGGAAGAGAACATCCATCACGAGGTGGAGACCGGTCCTGCGGTGGGGAAAGAGGCGTGGTAGCGCAGGAGGAGTACGTTCCAGACCGGGATGATGTTGTCTGGATCACACTGAATCCACAAGCGGGGCATGAACATGCCGGGCGCCGTCCAGCGGTGGTGGTGTCTTGTGCGGACTACAATGGGAAGGTTGGGCTTGCGCTGTTCTGTCCGATCACGAGCCGGATCAAAGGGTATCCGTTTGAGGTGCTGATCCCCTCCGGACTTCCAGTGAGCGGGGCGATTCTGGCCGATCAGGTGAAGAGCCTAGATTGGCGTGCGAGGGATGCTGAGTTCATCTGCAAGGTGTCCTCGCAGGTAGTCGACGAGGTCCTGATGAAACTTTCCAGGCTGATGGCAGATTAATCAGTAGATGTGCCGGAGATTTCTCTTGCTACCGGCTTGCTGCAACTCGAATCCTCTGCTGCCCGAGTCATCAAAGCGATCCCATAATCCCCAGAGAAGGAACTGAGTCGACTGTGCGATTCTGTTGCGTCGACAGCGCCTGTTGCTGCCCTTATGTATGCGACATCCGAAAAATGGCTTGTACTTGTCATCTGTGACTTGCAAGACAAACAGTGGTGATTGTGATGAAGACAACAGTGACTAAGCGCTCTCAGACAGTGGTCCCGGCAGAGATCCGCGCCCGACGGGGATAAGGGGGGCTTGTTCGAGTCGGTATCGCCGCAGGCAAAGCAAGAGGTGCTTCCGTACAACGGATGTTCCCCTTTGTCAAACTGAAGAAGTGGTTTCTGGACAGGGTTTTCTCGTGTTTTCTACTAGATTGTAGCCACTAATATATGATGGCTAACCCTTGACATGAGGCTAGCATGGTTGTATAATGTAGTCACTATGTACGTTGATACTTCAACTGTCCACACGTCGAGCGGTAAGAGCTACACGCGTCACCTGTTGCGCGAGTCCTACCGCGAGGAAGGTAAAGTCAAGCATCGCACGATCGCTAATCTCTCCTCCTGCACACCGGAGGAGATCGAGGCCATTCGCTTGGCGCTGAGTCACAAGC
>CAJVYM010000121.1 GCA_913009415.1 uncultured bacterium | reverse complement strand
GGAGGATCAGTAAACGAGGGAGCCGGGAGTTGCGTAAGCGTCTGTATGAGGCGACGCTGTCAGCAGCGCGATACAACGTCTCTGTACAGCAACTGTATCAACGATTGAAGGAGGCAGGGAAACCAGAAAAGGTGGCACGGACTGCAGCAGCGAGGAAACTCCTGCTCATCGCCCATGCCATCTACAAGACCGGTGAGCGCTACCGCTCACCAATCAGCCCGGGGACTTGACAATCAATACAGTATCTGTCCCCTTTTCTTAGCTGACTGGGTTGATTGGTTCTCTCCCAGCAAGGACAGCAATGACGTTATCAACGGCGATCCGGGCGAGAAGCCGTCGCGTGGCCTCGCTCGCGCTCCCGATGTGGGGGGCAAGGACGACCCGCTCCCTTAACTTGAGCAATCCCGGATGAATCTTTGGTTCGTTCTCATAGACGTCGATCCCCGCTCCGGAGATCTCGCCCGATTCGAGCGCCCATGCGAGGGCCTCCTCATCGACCACCGGGCCGCGGGCGACGTTCACCAGGATCGTACTATTCTTCATCAGGCGGAAGGCATCTTTGTCGAACAAATGACGCGTTTCTTCGGTGAGCGGTACATGCACGCAGATAAAATCGCTTCTTGCCAGGAGATCTTCGAAGGAAACGTAGCATGCTCCCATCTCCTCTTCCGCTTCCGTGTTGCGATGACGGTTGTGGTAAAGGACATCCATGCCAAAGCCAAAGTGCCCCCGCCGAGCGACGGCTGTCCCAATCCGTCCCAGCCCGACAATGCCGAGCATCTTGCCGAACACATCGTGGCCAAGGTGCTCTTGCAATAGCTCCCAGCCGAGGAACTTTCCAGCGCGCACGTACTCATCGGCTTCCACGATTCTTCGTGCTGCCGAGAGGAGGAGGGCAAAGGTGAGATCTGCGGTCGTCTCGGTGAGTGCGCCGGGGGTGTTGGTGACGATGATACCACGCTTCCGCGCGGCGGGAACGTCGAGGTTGTCGTAACCAACGCCGAGGTTAGCGATAATCCGCAATTGTGGCGCAGCGGCGATCACCTGTACGTCGATCTCGTCGGAAAGAAGACAGATCAGCGCATCGATATCACTAACGTTACGCAGCAGTTCATCGCGCGATATCGGCCCCTCTTGGTCGCGCATCGTTACATCGTGCCCGGCATCACACAGGCGCTCTATCTCGTCATCAAACACGCGACAGGTTACATAGATCTTGGCCACTACTCCCCCTTAGGAATTGCACACCGCGCCAACTCATCGCAGCGCTCGTTCTCCTCGTTCCCAGCGTGTCCCTCCACCCAGTGAAAGGTGATATCGTGGCCAGCGACAAGACGATCGAGTTCGCGCCACAGGTCGGCATTCTTCACCAGCAGGAATCTCTTCCCACTGCGGCGCTTCCATCCGTTCTTCTTCCAATTATTGATCCACTCGGTGATCCCCTTCTTGACGTAAGTGGAGTCTGTGTACAGATTAACCTGAGAACACGCTTTCAGGGCCTTGAGCGCCTCGATCGCGGCTGTGAGTTCCATGCGGTTGTTCGTCGTTTGCGGATCGCCGCCAGAGATCTCTTTTCTGTGTTCGCCGCTCAACAACACCGCTCCCCATCCGCCCGGACCGGGGTTTCCGCTACATGCTCCATCGGTGTAAATCGTTACTTTATTTGCCATGTATGGATTTACATCCTACTGTACTATATCTCAGCCATCATACGTTGCAAGATCTCTTCGGGGATAAAGGCTATCGTTTCCTTATTTGTGTCCTGCCCGACAAAGACTATTCCCATCGCTTGCAGCTCTCCGATGGCGGAGTGAGGGAGCTCGTATCTCCAGTCGATGCTGTCATCTTCAGCACTGCCAAACTTCTCCTCCAGCTTAGCCAAAGGGGCACTCCCGCCAACACCACGGAGGAATCCCAGCACCTCCCAGGCCTCGTCGGATATGTCTTCCCAGATATCGATTTCCTCGTTTAGCAGGTAATCGGCGATCATCTGGGCAAGCTCTGCCTTGCGTAGCGTTCCGTAGGAAAGATCGTGCCAGTATGTGATGCCGATTAAGTTATCCTTGGTTAAGGTCTGAAGCGCCATCACCAGCGGCATCTGCGGGTCGACCGGTTGCCTTAGGTAGCGATCCCTGCGTTGCTTCCAGCGAGCCATATCGTCATCGCGCAAAGCCTCGGCTCGTGCCACCCATTCCAGGAGATCCTTAGTCTTTTCGTCGTTTGGCAGCAACGCGACGAGCTTGTTGAACACTTCCCTGGCAGCCTGAAACTCCCCATCGAATACGTGCATCTGCCCGATCAGGCGGTAATAGAGCGGCAACAGGTCCTCATCAATATCATCTATCGATACCGTGGAGAGGAGTTCGCTCCCCTCATCAATTCGTCCCTGCTCAAGGATGTAGACTGCGGCAAGATTGAGGATTGCAGTCGAACTCTCAGATAGATCAACGGCCTTCTCCAGGAGGCGTACCCCCTCCTCTGTGCGGTCGGTACTGTGGCAGATGTTCGCCAGATTGACCAGTACCTCAGGAAAATCGGGATTTATCTCCAGTGCCCTGCGGTACGCCTTTTCCGCAGCGGTGATGTTCCCTGCTTGTCTCTGGGCCAGCCCCAGCTCGAACTGTTTCACCGCTTCGGGGGACACGGCGGGTATCTCGTGCTTATTGATGATGACCGGCTGTTTCATGCCATCGATGAACATCTCGATCCTCTCATCCTCAGCGATTGCCCCTCGCTCGATGAGCGCGGTCGCCGCGTGCATCTTGAGATCATCGGGAAGTTTGGGCTGGACGAGGATCAGTCGCAGAAATTCTTCCGCCCATGCATCTTCCCACATTCCCAGTAACGCCACTATATGGTGTCGATAATCGTCGTCCTCTTGCTTACTCCACAGGCCAGTAGCCACTATCGGCTTAATCTCTTCTGAAGGATGCTTAGGATCAATTGTTTTTTTATCGCCTTCAGTCTGATAGAAGAAACGGAATGACGGAACCTTGTTATCCTGTATGAGCCGCAATGTTTTTATGTACAGCTCGGCAAGGGTGATCTGCGGATCATCATTAACAGCCTGTCCAAAGTGCGCAATGGCCTCATCGATCAGACCGAGATTGGCCGCGGCCACACCTAGGTAAAACCAACTGATACCATCCAGCACGTCCTCGAATCCGATCCCTTCGTGGTAAGATCGATAGATATCGATGATCTTCTCATCCCACTGCAGTTTCGCCATGGTTTCGAGCACCTTGACCAGCTTGTCCAACGGAACATCGGGGTCTTCGAGGAGGTTGATCGCCAGCTCCGCGTGGGAGCGCGCTTTCTCCGTGCGGCCCATTTCTTGATAACACTCGGCAAGTGTGCAATGAGCGAAGACGTTTGTCGGGTGGAACTCGAGCGCTCGGTGCGCTGTGCGGATCGCCCGCTTGGTGTCCCCGCGTAACTGCATGCAGAGCGCAAGGTTGTTCAGGGCAGGGATCGCGTACTCACAGATCGCTATCGCCTCGCGGAACTTACGCTCCGCCTCTTTGACCTTTCCGGCATTAAGAAGATCCTGGCCTCCCCAGTTAAGCGTAAGGACCCTTTGTCCCTCCTGTGGATGTTCCTCCATGAATTGCGAAAACAGGTCTATACCCTGTTGATCTTGGCGCATCTGTCCTCCTGAAGAGAAAACTATCTGTCTCCATTATGAATACCTGCGCTTGCAGGTCAAGGCATGTCGTGGAAACCGGCCGTATGATTATGCTTAGATCTTACGGCTCCTCGCTGTTTGGAGTGGGTAACGCGCCCTCAAGTTAAGGCATTCAGTGGAGAGGTTCACAGATTGGGAATCGTTGGTGCTCATAGAAACAACGTTGCACACAAGGTGCAACGCTACACAAAACCCGCTCCTCGTAGCGTGGCAGCTTGTCTGTCACGTTGAGTTATTCATCACCGAATATATGGTTCTTGCATGGGGGGACATGATGCTTGTGAGTTCTTGTCTTGGTGTTCCCTGCACCTTTGCGAGAGGCCTATCTTCCCCACACAGATCTTCCACTACCCATATGAAACAGCGAGGAACCGATCTTACTGATAACACCACCGTTGACAAATGCCCAAGGTATTATGACGGTAAACGAGCCTTGGCGTAGGCAGTACAGGTGAGCAACGGCGAGCCTACTCAAAAGCTGATGTTCACTCTTTCTGAATATATTGTACTTTAACTTGATAGCTAATGAACTGCCCTGCCGCGATCAGACGGGGTATCAAGAAGCTTTGTAAACAGAACACCCCAAGGGGCGGGGAATCAAACCCAGGAAGATTGGATCTGCGAATCACTGCACGCAGTCAGCTAATAGCGCATAATATTGCATGGAGGCTACTACCACTATGAAGATCGCTCAACTGCTCCCCACAACTCTGATCGACTATCCGGGCAAGGTAGCGGCGCTTGTGTATACCGCAGGATGCAACTTCCGCTGCCCATTCTGCCATAACTCCGAGCTGGTACTCCCCGAGAAGATAGAAACGATGCAGCTGATCCCGGAGAAGGATGTCCTCTATTTCTTGCGTGAACGGGGAAACTTCCTCGATGCACTGTCGATCACCGGTGGCGAACCAGCGCTTCACGACGACCTCCCACGATTTATCAAGCGGGTGAAGCAGCAGGGGTTACTCGTAAAGCTGGATACTAACGGCTCGCGACCCGATGTTCTTGAGGAGCTGTTCGATGGCCATCTGCTCGATTACGTGGCAATGGATGTGAAGGGGCCAGCGACGCGATATTCGGAGCTTGCCGGCGTGCGCGTCGATCTCGATGCCATCCGCCGTTCGATCGAGCTGATTATCGACCGCGCTCCGGACTACGAGTTTCGCACCACCGTCGCTCCGACGATCACGCCCGAGGATATCGAGGACACGGTTGAGCTGGTGCAGGGAGCAAAGCGCTACTTTCTGCAAACGTTCGTCGTTCCGGAGGGGAAAGACCTTGTCGATCCCACTTGGAACGAAAAGAGCGCACTATCAAGGACCGAGCTTGAAGGTGTGTGGGAGAGAATCAAAGGAAACTTTCCCGATGGCGGCGTGCGGTGATGCTGATGCAGCAGGCAAGTCTGAAGAAGAGGGTTGAGAGCAACTGCATGGTGTATAATAGACTCGGTTCCTCGCGCTTAAGGCAAGGTAACCCAAAGAAAGACTCAAGAGGTGAGTCTCTTGCCGAGCTGCAGAGAACAGCAGAAGATAGGGCCTGAGAAGCATAGAGTGATGTTGAGCTGTACCCCTTGGCGATCTCAGCGGCTTGAGTGAGCGTAGCGAGCGGGCGAGAGAAAACGCTTGTGCCTCTAGGTAGAGTAGAGGAGCAGGTGACAGGGTTTAGG
>CAJVYM010000120.1 GCA_913009415.1 uncultured bacterium | reverse complement strand
ATAGACTCGAAGTAGAGGATGATATATGAATGGAAGGTGGTTAGTTATTCAAACAAATAACAAAAAAAAGGAAGAGAAGAAGAAGAAAAAAAGATTATGTGTTTTTTTTTTTTAATGATACGGCGACCACCGAGATCTACACTCTTTCCCTACACGACGCTCTTCCGATCTTGGCGCAAGAAATGGAGCCACGAGTATCCACGTAGCTGGTACGGGCGCAGTGTTCCCACGAAGGCCGATGGCGGCTTTAGCTCGTTGAACTCGGCCTTGCCGTCGAGTTGTTTGAGCAGCTTTCCCACCCATCCCGTGGCCTTAACCCCGCCGAAATCGAAGCCGCCGGGTGCGTCTTTCGCCCCGAGGGCCATCTGCACAATATCGCGAACCGTTGTCTTGGTAGCGGTCTTGTTCTTCCAGAATTCGATCGCTGCCTGGATCTCTTTGGCATTCATTTCCACCCATTGACCGCGGAGGCGAACCAGGGGTGCCTTTATCCTGGCCAATGTCTCCAGTTCACTCTGGGTAAGCTTTCTGCTGCCGAGAGCGAGTTGCCAATCGAACTGAACCACGTTTTCCAGGGATAGACCGCTTCCGGCGCGCATGGGTGGGCTCTTGACGCTAGCCCGCACTGCCAGGCGTGTCTTTGTCCCCCTGCCCGTCCACCAGGCGGGAAGCAACACCCCAAAGCCATTTTGTTCAAGCACGCTCGCCGTCTCGGTGAGGAACGTGTGGGCCGCGGTTGTGTCAAGCGAGTAACCGGATGGTCGCGCGTTGTCCAGACTGGCGGAAATATCGGGGCAGACGCGCGCCGCCTGCCCCAGCGAAGAGAGCATGTGCTCAGTTACATTCACCCCGTAGTGTTTAAGCGCCGCCACCTTTCCTCCCTTCGCCTTCCACACATTCTCAAGGGGGACGAGCAAGCTGGGATCGTCGTACGCCTGAAGGAGGTAGCGCATATACCACTCATCCGCTGGCGCACCAGCCCGGTTGTTGTTTGTCCCTACGGTTGGTTCTTCCAGCCGGAAGCACAGGCGCAAGGGAGATGCCGCTGATATTGCGATCGGTCTGTGCCAGGCGCGGACCTGCGTGGCGAGGCGTGCCAATTCCGCTTCATCGCCCACCACCGTGTCATCGGAAGCCTGCAACGCGTACAGCCAAGCATCGTGACTGCTGGCAAACGTATGCTTACCTCCTCTTTGTTCAGGCAGCGCACGTTCCACGATTGACGAGCGTATCAGGTGATCGGCCATCCTGGTGATGAACCCTCCGAGGAGCGATACCTGAGGCACGCTAGGAGGGGAAGCTTGTTCGAGTGGGGAGAGAGCGCGCCCGATCGGCGGCATGGCGGTTGCCAATGAGGCGAGTCGTGCCGCATCATCACCGGCAAAGATCGGCTCCCAGAATGCTCTATAGCTCTCTCCATCCCCGCCCAAGCTGGGTAGATAGCGCTGCCTGGCCACCAATGCGCCGGCAAAACCAAGCCCCTTTGCCCAGAACTTAAGGTCAGAACCGACGATGACCCCGGGACCCAATGTCTGGCGCTCCGCGCATGTACACAAGAAATCGACACACTCTTCTGGGGTAAGGGAGACTGTAGTGACGACCCACGGAGCAAGGCGTACTTTAGCCCGCGATGTCGGTTTCTCGGCGATGAGAGGGCTAGAAGCGATCGGCTTTCTCCCCTGGGTGGGAATCCAGGCAAGTGCTGATTGGATCATCTTTTTTCGGGTCTTGAAGCGAATATTCGCGGTCTTCAGTGCCGAGGAGAGACTGATGAAGCCGGCGTCAAACGGGTAGGGCCAGGGTTGCGAATCCCTTGTGTGACCTCCCTTTTGTCGCGGTGACTCCGCCTCGCTTTCACTCGGCTTCTCCCCCCAAAGGAGCAATCTATCCTCAAGCGCGCCCGCATGTAAGACGATCATCGGTGGTTTACAACGCCCCTCGTCTGGTTGATCCGTGGGCATAATAATGCATCGTTTACCCCGGAGGTCTCAACACTGCGATTCGTTGCGACATGTGATTGTACCGCTACAAGCTACTTCTTCCAGTACCCAAGCTCAGGCTCGTAGCAGGTGGAGTCAATCTCTGAGACCATGCTCTGCATTGAGGATTGAGCATCATTAACTGCTTTGTTGTAGATGCAGGGACCGATTTCCTGCAGGGCATACTTCAGGAAGAGCGATGACTTCAGATCACCGATCTCCTGGTCCATCACCTCGGCGAAGAAGCGCTTAATCGAGGTGATCAGCCGTTGCTCCGTGTCTTTTGAAAGCTTAATTGCCACTTTTCTTCTCCTACTGGTCGTCCAGGAGTTCGTCCATCAACTACTCGCTGCGGTCTGCGATCTCGATCAAGTGATAGCCAAATTGCGTCTGCACGGGGCCGTGTACTTCGCCTACTGCTTCGCTAAATACCACGCGATCGAACTCGGGGGCCATCTGCCCGGGAGAGAATTCTCCGAGATCTCCACCCGATTGCCCTGAGGGGCACTTGGAGTACTCACGGGCTATCGCCGCGAAGTCCTCTCCGTTCTCGATTCTCTTTTTCAGTTCCTCGCATTCCGTTTCCAAATCAACAAGAATGTGCCTTGCCGTTGCCTTCATTGTTACCTCCGCTATTATGATGTGCCATGACCTACCGGTGCCAAAACGTAAAATACACCTAGGACAGAGCATGGATTTGCCCCGTCCTAGACGTGTAACACTGCTTAGTTTGTCACAATGGGCAGGTCGCGCATCGTAACGAGCCCTGGAGCCGCCTCTTTCACTCGCCTAACGGCGTTTCCCATTATCGCTACCGTGGCGATGTCCCCGTTTGTGCCGTGCAGCGTGACATCCAAGTCGGGGCTCCCCTTGATCACGATCGTATCCTTGTCGTCTGGCTCTCCCAGCGCTGCTATAAAGGTGAGAGACATGAACTCGCCGTCCTTTGTATACCCACGGGCAACCTGCTTTAAGCCACGCACTTGCCCCGGTTTAACATCGAAGAAGTCTGTTTTAGCTGGCTCGTTTGCCACGACCGGTTCCACGGTTGACTCGTAGCGCTCGATCTTCTTTCCAAATGTGTCAAAGATCATGCCGATCGATTGCGGCAGCCCAACGTGACCCATGTGTCCCTCGGCCATCTTCGCGTTGAAATCATCTACGCTCATTCCCGTACCGATCTTTGCCTGGAAGGGGCCGCGCCGGAATGAGGCGTTCATCCGGCGAGTCACCGCGATGTGATCGACCCGCTGGCAGATGGCTGTGAGGTTGAGGACCAATGAGTCCATGAGAAATCCGGGGTTGACGCCGGTACCCAATACAGTTTTTCCGGCCCTCTTGGCAGCGGCATCGATCTTGGCTGCTTCCTCGGGATTAGCGATCCACGGGAAGGAAAGCTCCTCTGCCGTCGAGACGATATCCAGCCCCGCCTCCAGGATCTCCAGCATCTGACCCATGAATTGAGGGAAGTACGAACTGGTAGCATGGGTGACTACATCTACATCGGCCTTAGAAAGAGCATCGCTCAGGCTGCCAAAGACGGGCACACCCAAGGGATCGTTCAGTCCGATGATTTCGCCCAGGTCTTTTCCGACCTTAGCGGGGTCGATGTCTACACCGGCGACCAACTGAAGGCTGGGTTTCTGCGAAACGTAGCGCGCGATTGCGCTTCCTATCGGACCAAGACCGTATTGAAGCACGCGAATCCTCTCTGCCATTATTTGCTCCTCCCGGAACGCTCTTGTGATGCCGGAAAGTATAAGGGGCGATGGGAAGAACACAAAGGGCAGAATGACCTTCGGAACTACTGGCGGCAGAGCGATCCAGCCCTCGTCAAGGTCTCCTTGGTCAGAGGATCGTCAAGTAGCGATCGAGCTCGTAGCGATGAACCTGAGAACGGTAGGCGTCCCACTCAATCTTCTTGTTCTGGATGAACTTCTCGAAGATATGATCGCCCAAGGCCTGCCTAACGAGGGTACTTTCCTCCATCACCTCAATCGCTTCGTTGAGGCTCCCGGGGAGGGATTCGATCCCCAATTCCTTACGTTTTTCAGCGCTCATCGAGTAGACATCGCCATCGATCGGCTCGGGTACGGGGTAGTTATTCTCGATCCCTGCTAGCCCTGCGTTGATCAGTACAGCAAAGGCCAAGTACGGATTGCAAGCGGGATCTGGGGCGCGAAACTCGATGCGCGTCGCCATCTCCTTTCCCGGCTTGTACATCGGAACGCGCACCATGTTGCTGCGATTGCGATGCGCCCACGTGATGTACACCGGCGCTTCATACCCAGGGACGAGGCGCTTGTAGGAGTTGACCCACTGCGCGCACACCCCCGTTACCTCCTTGGCATGGCGCATCAGCCCGGCGATGTAGCCCTTGGCAACGGACGACAGGAAGAGCGGATCGTCCTTGTCGAAGAAGGCGTTGGTCCCGTCCTCTCTCACCAGAGACTGGTGCAGGTGCATCCCCGATCCGTTCTGATCTGAGAGAGGTTTTGGCATGAACGTAGCGTGGATTCCGTGCCTGCGTGCGATCTCCTTGACGACGAAGCGGGTCGTCATGACGTTATCAGCGATCGTCAGTGCATCGCGGAAGCGCAGGTCGATCTCCTGTTGACCGTGCGCCACCTCGTGGTGCGCCGCCTCCACGCTGATCCCCATCTCCTGCAGAGCAAGAACGGTCTCCCGCCTGATCGCAGAGCCAGCGTCCGGCGGCACGAGATCAAAGTACCCCCCTTGATCGACGGGCTCCGTGCCGGATGCCGATTGGAAGTAGAAATACTCCACCTCCGGCCCGACAAACAGAGAGAACCCATTCTTGCTAGCAAGTGCAAGGGCACGCTTGAGGGCCCAGCGCGGGTCACCGGCATAAGGGCTGCCATCAGGTTGGATAACATCACAGATGAGTCGGGCAACGTTATCCCAAGGAAGGAAGGAAAACGTGTTCAGATCAGGCTGGATAAGCATGTCGCTCTCATCAATGCGGGCAAAGCCATGAATCGATGATCCATCGAAACCGAGCCCTTCCTGGAGCGCGCCTGGAAGCTCACTCGTCGGTATCTCGATGCTCTTCAGGTTTCCCAGTAGATCGGTAAACCAGAGCTGAACGAACCTGATCCCTCGTTTCTTTATCTCTTCTAGCACGCGCTCAGCATCACCCATGTCAACCTCCCTTCGTAAATAATGGCCAGATTATACGCCAAACACGGAGTAAACGTTAGCGTCATCCGACAAGAAACGCCTTGCGCGAAGGAGTGAGGCAGGAATGAGTGAAAGCGCCGGTAAAAACCGGCATGGAGGAGGTGGTGAAAGTCCACCACGTAGTAAGGCGTAGCGAGCCGCTACGGACCCGAGTCATGCGTCGGCTACCCGTTAAGGGGGCGGCGAAGCGTTGGC
>CAJVYM010000119.1 GCA_913009415.1 uncultured bacterium | reverse complement strand
GAAAAACTAGTGCCGTTGAAACAGCGACAGCAGTTGCAGAAATACCACCTAATAACCTGTGAATGATCTCCGGTCCTGCTGTGCTTCTTTCAAACTGGGACAAGAACTTAGGCGCTGCTACCAGGTGGTAGACAGCTCGGAATTGGGGGCAGTTTGCCAAGGCGAAAATCCAGGCTAGCCTTTACCCCTCTTGTTGCCGGCGTTTCCGCTATTTCTGTTGGAGCCGTTTCCACCGTTACTTGCGTTACCCTTATCGTTGTTTCCCTTTCCCTGAGAGGGGCTGTTCTTTCCTTTGTTGTTCTGGTTCATCTCCGCTTCTTGGTTCTGATTCTTGTTTTGTTCTTGTGGCGTGACCTCGTTTGCTGCCTTGCCGGGCGCGTTTTCATCGTTAACAATCGATGTTTCAAGACTATCCAGTTGGGCAATGATCTCGTCGGCATCAAGTCCAGCTTTGAGGAGTTGCCTTGCTACTCGCAGAGCGATCCCGGGTGGAACATCAGCAGCCACAAGCTCATCCACCTTGGCAAGCACCGCATCTGACGCTTCTTGATCGTAACCATCTGACGCGCCGAGCTTGGAGATGGCAGTATGGATCCCCATCGGTGTCTTTGTTCCCGTTAAGTCTTTGAGGGCCGACAAACTGCCGCTGGCGATCGTGTCAGCCAGGTACGCCGATGCCTGATCGGAATCGATGTCGCCAGTCGTGACAGCGTCGAGGACGATCGATAGTGCGTTCGTGACTAGCGGCGTTTGTGCAGCAGCAGTGACATCCGCTAACCCGGAGAGGTCAACGAGTGCAAGTGCCTGATCAACGGTGAGTGCTCCGCTCGTTACCACAGAGGTGATAGAAGAAGTGAGGAGCGTCTCCTGCGCTGGAGAAAGGTTCTCGTTCTGTGTGATGAGGCTTATTACGTCATCCAGCGTAGTGGACGGAGTCTGCACATCCTCGGCTAGACCTGGTAAGGCAAGAGCCAAGAGAATGGTTGAGGCAAGGACAAACAGTACAGCTCTTCGAATGTTATTCGGCAGTCCGGCGATCATAGATTCCTCCTTATAGACCCGTGACTTTGCGCCCCCGGCTTTCGCTCGGGTTTGCCATTTCGACCCTTGAACTCTACCACAACCTTGCCTCTTTGTCTAGTATGGCTCTTTGCCGTTCCGCGTGGGCGGCGGCTTCCAATTCTGGTTCGCATAGGACGGATGCCGCTTGCGAAGCAAGACGAGAAGTCAAAGGGAATTCACCACGAAGAATGAAACTGGACTACGTGTGGAAGGAACCAGGGCTAGATGTATGATCGATTACAACATCAGCGAGCCTTTGACGACGGGTTCGCGTTCATAGACGAAGACGTCCGGTGCAAAGTCATTCCAGACCGCAAATCCCATGCGTTTCAGGATCGATAGGATTGGCGCCTGAGCTGTTTCGTCCTTCGGCGCCATCATCTCTACAACTTGATGCTGCGCTGCTAAATAGAGGCCATGCCTGAGTAGATCTTCAAGCGCATCAAGGCGACCGTCGATAAAGTCAATCGTAAATTCTCCTTCGTGGCGAAGGGATTTTCCCACACAGAGCAGCGCGATCAATCGATCCTCTTCCTTGATGCCGAGCACATGCTCCATCTTGGAGAGAACCTGCTTTGGATCACGCTCGTATGGATAGAACTTCCACCCATGTGGGAAGTGCCCGTTTGAAGCGTGTAGGAACTGGGAATCGCGGATGAACGGGATCGCCTCCTTCGGTGTTACCGGGAAGACACTGGCGGACCGGCGTCCTTCTCGCTTCACCGGAGCATCGTTACCCGCCTCGATGTACACATAAGACGCAACCTTTTGAAATCCGTTCTTCTCGATGATGTGAATTGACGCTTCGTTGTCGATGTAGGTTGAAAGACCGATTAGATCAGCTCCTTCGCGGCGCACGGACTCAAGGAAGCAGCGCGAGATCTCCTGAGCGACGCCACTATTTCTGTACATGGGATCAGTGCGTGCGCCCTCAAACCACACGTATCTCGGCAGGAGATACGATCGTCGCGCAAACGAGATCAGCTTACCGTCGACAATGGCGACGATCACCTCTCCACTCGGATCGGTGAGCCAATCATCGATTACATCGGGCACGTAATCCTCACCGTCCCAGATCTGCGATGAGATCTCAGCGATGCGCGGCTTGTCGCTTACGGTGGCTTTTCTCAGTGTGATCATCGATCTGTCCCTCCTGCGGGCCCAGGTTCTTCTGCCCCAGCCGGATGCGCAGAGGCTGCAGCTCCGCGCGCATCAAACCAGAGCGAGCTACCGGATCATCGTTTCCCTGCGGAATGGTACGCGAAGCAATGCGCTGCAGCTACTTGAAAGATGTGCCGCCTACCCCGAGTGCTTGCGCAGCGCACGACCTCGGGTAAACTTACGTTTTCATACCTGGCAGTCAGCGGTTCACTCAAATTCCCCTGTTTCTAGCGAGGTTAAGACAGTAGATTTGCGCACAGCAGCTATCCTTTGGCTGCCTTTGTGTGTTAACATGTGAAGAGATAACCAAGATACTACGGAGGGATCATGGCGGCGATATTCAGTATTGATAAGGTACGAAACATCGGTGTGATGGCGCACATCGACGCGGGCAAGACGACAGTAACGGAACGAATCCTCTTTTTCACCGGTAAGAACTACAAGATCGGTGAAGTGCACGACGGCGAAGCGACAATGGATTGGATGGTGCAGGAACAGGAGCGGGGAATCACGATTACCTCGGCGGCAACAACAGCAATCTGGAAGGGGCATCGGATAAACATCATCGACACGCCGGGGCACGTCGATTTTACCGCCGAGGTGGAGCGGAGCCTGCGTGTACTCGATGGCGCCGTTGCACTCTTCTGCGCGGCGAGCGGCGTGCAGCCGCAGTCGGAGACGGTCTGGAGACAGGCGGAGAAGTACCGCGTTCCACGCATTGCGTTCATCAACAAGATGGATCGCTCCGGAGCCCATTTCGACGGAGTCGTCGAGGAGATCCGCCACGAGCTTGGTGCAAATGCCGTTCCGGTTGTCATCCCGATCGGAGCGGAGGCCAACTTCCAGGGAGTGATCGACCTTGTCGATATGAAGGCGATCTACTACGACACTACACCCACGGGGGCGGTGGTACGCGAGGAGGAGATCCCGCAGAAGATGCTCGCACAAGCGCAGGCAGCGCGCGATCTGATGGTTGAGCGGGTCAGCGAGCAGAACGATGCCCTGATGGAAAAATTCCTCAATGAGGAGGCACCGGGACGAGAGGAGATTGTGCAGGCGATCCGTAAGGCGACGATCGAGGGGAGGTTCATCCCCGTCCTGTGCGGTGCGGCGTTCAAGAACAAGGGTGTGCGACGCCTCCTCGATGCGATCGTCGATTACCTTCCGTCCCCAAGCGACCTGCCCCCGATCATCGGCGCGTGCAAAGAGGAGAACGACAAGATCGTGCGCGAGGCGAGCGACGATGCCCCTCTTGCCGCACTGGCGTTCAAAGTGCAGGCGGACAAACACATGGGGAAGCTCACCTACGTGCGCGTCTATTCCGGGATCATGCGCGTTGGGGAGACGGTCCTCAACTCCACTCGCGACAAGAAGCAGCGCATAGGACGACTCTTTGAGATGCACGCCAACCATCGCCAAGCAGTGGAGGATCTGCGCACGGGCGATGTCGCTGCGGTCGTGGGCCTCGCTGACACGCGCACGGGAGACACCATCTGCAGCGTGGAACACCCGATCATTCTGGAAGCGATCGAGTTCCCCTCACCGGTCATCGGGGTGGCGGTGGAGGCAGAGACACGCGAGGACCGTGACAAGCTGGCTAAGGCCCTCGCTCGCCTGGCTGAGGAGGACCCGACATTTATCGTTCGCTCGGACGACGAGACGGGAGAGGTCATCATCTCGGGGATGGGCGAACTGCACCTGGAGATCATCCTCGATCGCCTGCGGCGGGAATTCAACGTTGCAGTAAAGTCTGGCCAGCCGCAGGTGGCGTATCGGGAAACGATCTTGAGCGCCGTGAATCACGAGTACAAGCACGTCAAACAGACCGGTGGGCGCGGGCAGTACGCGCACATGGTCTTCCGCATTCAACCGAACAAGCCCGGAGCTGGCTTCCAGTTTAGGGATGAGATCAAAGGTGGAAAGATCAGCCGTGAGTACCTGCGGGCGATCCAGAAGGGGATACTCGATGCCATGACCGAAGGACCGTACGCGGGCTTCCCGATGGTCGATCTCAAGGTGACCGTCTACGATGGCTCGATGCATGAAGTGGACTCGTCAGAAGTGGCATTTCGCACCTGTGGAATAATGGGATTCCGTGAGGCGTGCAAGAAAGCGGGCATGTCGCTCCTTGAGCCAATGATGAGCGTTGAAGTGACCGCCCCTGAGACCTACACGGGCGCTATAACGGGAAGCCTCGCCAGCAAGAGGGGAAAGATCATCTCCATGGACACGAGAGCCAACGCTGCCATCCTGCATGCGCATGTGCCACTCTCCGAGATGTTCGGTTACGCATCCGAACTGAGAAACATCACCAGTGGGCGGGGAAACTTCAGCATGCACTTCGAGCACTACGAGGCCGTTCCATACGCGCTGGCAGAGGAGATCGTTACAGCTCGCCGGGAGGAGAAGGCAAAGTGATGAAGCGCTCACAGGTGAAGAGTGATGGGTGATGAGAAAGGGGATAGATGGGTATGGATCATAGATTAGCGGAGGGTGTTGGTTAGCGCTGCACTGATTTCTGGTCTTCCCCGTTGCGTTTTTAAGCGAGCGATAGCGAGCGCAAAGATGATCTTTTCGAGAACGTCGCAGACAAACTGCGCCGCTACCAAAGCACCTTTACATGGTGTTCTTACGTAGCGCCGGAGCTTGTCTCCGACGTTGTGAATATGAGGTCATGCTGGAGTATATCTGAATGTAGTAGACAAGCTGCTACGCTACGGAAAGCAAGCTTTTGTGAAAGGATTTAATCTCTGTGGGTTGGATCCCCCCTTGGGGCGTTTTGTTTGCAACGCCTCTTGATCCCCCGTCTGCTTGCGGCGGGGTAGTTCATCGTGTACAAGACTTGCGCTCACCCAGAGTCACTAACGCTCCCTTGTGGTTCTTCCCAATCACCGTATCCCCTTCCCAGTCTCCGATCCGACTTCGTTTCTCTACAATCGCTGGCCGCTTGTCAATCGATACCTTGTTAGGTATCCTCCCCCGCCGATCGTACGACCCGTAACGTTTCCATCTCTTCTTCTGAGCGCGAAGATGACGGTGTAGCTGTCCACCAGCTCGCTTGTCCGCGTAGATGTACTGGTAGGTGTGCTCGTGGCTGACACTGCTGCCTTGTTCCTCCTTCAGCCTCCCTGATATCTGTTGTGGACTCCAGTCCAGCTGTAGCAACAGTTCCACCTTCGTCCACACAGAACCGCAAAAACGAGGACGTAGCTTAGCTCGCCTGCGTGCTAGCGTCAGACGGTGTGCTT
>CAJVYM010000118.1 GCA_913009415.1 uncultured bacterium | reverse complement strand
TCATCGATAGATGATGGACATTGCTGGCCGAATCAAAATTCCACCGCGGCCATCCCTCAAGCCTGGTTGCTAACTGCGGTAGGATACCAATGATCCATCATCGACAACAGTTACTAGCAATAGAGCCATCTCTTAATACCCCAAGGACTCCCGTGTCGCAACCTTTCCCTCATCAGCCATCCTGCGAAAGACCCTAATGTTCTTGAATGTAGGTATCTGTAGCGCCCAGTGGAAGACCACCATCTGTCTCAAGACAGGCGGTTGCGAGTTCAGAAATCGCATCGATGCTATTGAGTTGGAGCGAAAGCCACGAAAGCCCAGACGTAGGTAGCATCATCATGTTCTCGTCCAGAGAATTCATGCTATCACCCCTTTGACGTTCGATGTGCTTCCGAGGTTATTGTAGTCGACCGTGCTGGACATGGACATCAAGCGCGTCAGGCATGGGTATTTGGACTGGTGTTGAAAAACGAATACGCCCGAAGGGACTTGAACCCCCAACCCCCGGTTCCGAAGACCGGTGCTCTATCCAGTTGAGCTACGGGCGCATGCGAAATTCGTGCATCTTAACGGTGCGCAAAGTGGACGAAGTCAATTCATCACAAACTCCGGCATCTGTGCAGTTTGGCCACTCCTAGAACCCAACAGACTCTATGAACCCAATGAACCCAACGAACCCAACGAACTCTATGAGCTGGCTTTCTGGGAGGAGCGACGGGACTCGAACCCGCGACCTCTGGGACCACAACCCAGCGCGCTAACCACCTGCGCCACACTCCCCATTTTCAAGCAAAGCCATCTACGCCCGGGAGGATTCGAACCTCCGGCCGACGGCTTAGAAGGCCGTTGCTCTGTCCACTGAGCTACGGGCGCATCTTCTTCAAGAGCGGAAGACGGGGATCGAACCCGCATTACTGGCTTGGAAGGCCAGTGCTCTACCATTGAGCTACTCCCGCACCTCGTATCGGAGAGGCCGGATTCGAACCGGCGACCTCAGCGTCCCGAACGCTGCGCGCTGACCAAGCTGCGCCACTCTCCGATGACCTCTACTGGTTCAAGGTCACAAAGAACGTTCTCCCATCACGGATGATGGTGAACATCAATACCGCATTGTCATCCATGCCCTTCACCATCGAGTTCCACTCGCTGACAGACTGCACCGGTTGGCGGTTTATCGCTCGGATGACGTCATCCTTCTGTAGTCCTGCCCAGTCAGCTCTGCTGCCTGGAGCTACGTCGATTATGACAACTCCTTGCGGCGATTGCAATCCCAATTGCTGGGCAAGGGCGGAGGATATTGATCCTACCGTGATTCCGAACTTCTTGACGGCTGTTGTCTGACTGCCGTTAGGTGTTGTTTTTGCGGCAAGTTGCTTAGCACTTGGCTTCTCGGCTAGGGTCACTTGCACTTGCATCGACGCTTTGTTGCGCACGATGTCCAGAGTGACTACGCTCCCCACTGGCTTCATCGAGATCGATTTGATCAATGCATCGGTCGATACGACCGCTTCGCCATTAACCTTTGTGATGATGTCTCCCGACTTTATCCCCGCCTTCTCAGCAGGCGATCCAGCGATGGTGTCCGATACAAGTACACCTTTGCCCGCGTTGACTCCGAAGTTCTTCTCCATCGCCGTGGTGATGTCTTGAATGTAGACACCGAGGTAGGCGCGAGTGACTTTGCCCGTGGCGACGAGCTGGTCCAGGACTTCCTTCACTTGGTTAATGGAAATGGCGAAATTGATCCCTTCAATAGGGATTCCGTTTGCCGACTCGCGAGCGATCAGTGTGTTAATACCAATAACCTGTCCCTGTGCGTTTACCAGTGGGCCTCCGCTGTTCCCAGGATTGATCGCGGCATCGGTCTGGATGAGGTTTCTGTAGTACCCATTACCATCTGGCTTCTGCAGGTCGCGTCCGAGGGCGCTGATGATTCCCATCGTTACGGTGTACGACAATCCGATCGGGTTCCCGATGGCGATCGCCCAATCTCCGATCGCTACCTTCGAGGAATCACCGAGTGTAACGGTCGGGAGCTTGGAGGTGTCTCCCTTAAGTTTCAGCACAGCGATGTCGAGTTCCTTGTCGCTTCCTACTACGCTTGCTTTCCACGTCTCCCCATCCGGGGCCGTTACGCGGATAGTATCCGCTCCATCAATGACGTGTTCGTTTGTCACCACCAGCTTCTGGCCAGCGTAATTGATGACGAACCCTGAACCGAGCGCCCGCTGTTGCTGTTTCTGCGGGGCCTGTGGCTCGCCGAAGAATCGCTTGAGAAACGGGTCGTTGAACATGTCGTTGAACTGATTTGACACATCAACGGTGGCTATTACATCCACTCGCACCACCGCTGGACTGACCTTGGCGATCGCTGCCTTGATCGCTGCCTGTCCCGAATCGGCAATGGCCTGATTCGTTGATTGAGCCTGCGCTTGCGCTAAGGCGGGGACTCCACCCATCGCTAGGTTCGCTGTCGTACCGTGAAGCTGGGTCAACGTTACCCCGGCTGCCACGATAAACGCAAACAGAACGCCGATCACCAGAATCCTTTTCGTGTTCATTCTATACCCCTCCTAAAATTGTGTGTGAATGCGCATTTGGAAAGTGGTATGATTCTAGGCGTGAGGTGTGAAGATTAGATGAAGAACATAAGGACTGAGAGTGAAACCTCAGCCGAGGGGGTACGCACGATTGCCCTTCTCTCCGGCGGCCTGGATAGTATGCTTGCAGCTGCGATAGTCAAGCGGGCGGGGATCGAGGTGATCGGCCTCACCGTGGGGTTTTTCGTCAACGCTAGCTCCGAGCGTGAAGCGAGAATCGCTTCTGATGTGCGTAAACTCGGGATACCCCTTCGCACCCTCGACCTTTCCGAAGAGCACTTGGAAGTGATCAAGTTCCCTGAGCACGGATATGGCACGGCGGTGAATCCGTGCATTGACTGTCGCATTTTGATGCTGAAGGCGGCTTTGCGTGTGATGGAGGAGGAAGGGGCTGAGTTTGTGATTACGGGCGAGGTGCTCGGCCAGCGACCGATGTCCCAGCACCGGCGCGCGCTGGACGTTGCTGCCGTGGAGAGTGGCCTGGGCGATCGGCTGTTGCGGCCTCTGTCGGCGAACCTGCTGCCCGATACGCTGCCGGTTGTGGAGGGCTGGATCTCGCGAGGGGACCTGTTCTCCATCTCCGGGCGGAGCAGACAAGAGCAGATTAGAATCGCAAGAGAACTTGGGATCACCGACTATCAGCAGTCGGCTGGGGGCTGCATTCTCACCGACAAGGTGTACGGCGCACGGCTGCGCGATTCGTTTAAGCACGTGGGAAAGGACGCGATGGGAATCGACGAATTTCTCATCTTGCGCTACGGTCGCCAGTTTCGAATCTCCGAGCGGGTCAAGGTGTTCGTGGGACGAAACGCGCGGGAGAATGAGACACTGGCAAAATTTGCACGCGAACGCTACGCGATCGAACCGCTCAGCGTACCAGGGCCACTCACCCTTGTTGAGGGAGATCCATCCGAAGAGGAACTATTCCTCGCGGCCAGGATCGCCGCTCGCTACTGCGACCACAAAGATGGAGTTCCTGTGGCTCTTGGGATGTCTCAGAGCGGAGACACAAGAACGGTGGAATCGCTGCCTCTGCCGACGGACGATCCACGCCTTGCTGCTTGGCGGATCGAAACTAGGCGATGAGCGCCAGCGCCTCCTCGCGCGAAGCCTGATTGGTGCGGAATATCCCGCGTATTGCTGAGGTGACCATCTTCGTCCCCGGTTTCTTCACGCCGCGCAGGGTCATACACAGGTGTGTCGCCTCGATACGAACGAGGACGCCGTAGGGATCAAGACGATCCATCAACGCATCGGCGAGCTGGGAGGTGAGCCGCTCCTGCAACTGCGGCCGGGCGGCGGCGATGTCGAGTGCGCGCGCCAGCTTGCTTATGCCGACGATCCGATTCCCCTTAGGAATGTACACAATGTCCGCCTCGCCGATGAACGGGAGAAAGTGATGCTCGCACAGGGAGAAGAACGGGATGTCCTTGCTGACGACCATCTGATCGTAGTCCTCATTAAATAAGACCTCGAGAACATCCGACGGGTTGCGATCGGCCTGAGCGAAGAACTCGGCATACATCTCCGCTACCCGACGCGGCGTGTTGGCGATCACCTCATCATTTAGCTGCGCAGCTCCGATCCCGCGCAGGATCAACTCCATCCCCTGTTCGATAAGCTTCTTATCCATCTCTCCCCCTCCTTGGCGCTGATGGTATGGTAGCGTTCCATTTGGCGCAACCAAGTCACTGGGTTCATACCTTTGAAAGCGCCGTCAAAAGCAGGCGGTGTGTAGTTGGTGAAAGTCCGACCTGCCTGTGCCGGCACGGCAGACAGGTACAGGGAAGGATTAGCGATCCACTCTGAACCCTCGGGGGGGGGTGTAGTAAACAGGATCGACTACTACACCCCCCCCCGAGGGGCAATATCGGGCGTACCGTTAAAGAGCGAGGTACATTCAGACCCTGCGCGGTCTGAGACCCCGTGCGCGCATCGAAGCACACTTAACGGAAGACGGGAGATCCCGTGGTTGACCATGGTTGTGGTCCGCACTCAGTGGTGGGATGCCCGGCAACATGCGCTGGGGCAGATACGGCAGGCCTGTCTGCCGTGCCGGCACAGGCAGGCAGCGAAGAGGGACTGGAAGACGCGGTTTACCGCACTTTGGCACCATGTGTACAGAGTCGATTGCCTACGTAAGGCATTCCTCAGCTTGAAGCGAGTGCAGCAGGGGTAGACGGGGTAACGTGGAGGCAGTACGCAGAGGGGTTGGAGGAAAGACTCACCGACCTGTCAGCGAGACTGCAGCGAGGTGCATATCGAGCGAGGCCAGTCAAACGGGCGTACGTTCCCAAGAGGGACGGAAAACAGAGGCCAATCGGCATTACTGTACTGGAGGACAAGATCGTCCAGAAGGCGACAGTCGAGGTGCTAAATGCAGTCTATGACTGACTTCCTCGATTCTCCTATGGGTCTCAACCAAGGCGTAGCGCGCACAATGCGCTCTCATGCGTTGTCGGTAGGGATCATGAGGAGAAAGGTGAACTAGGTGCTCGACGCAGACATACGTGGTTTCTTTGATGCCATTGATCACGAATGGCTGGTGAAGTTCGTCGAGCACCGGATTGCGGACAAGCGCGTCGTGCGTCACATCAAGAAGTGGTTGAACGCGGGCGTGTTAGAGAATGGGAAACGAGCATATCAAGAGACAGGGACGCCGCAGGGGGGGAGTATCAGCCCGTTACTGGCGAACATTATCTCCACTATGTGTTCGACCTGAATCCGTGAAGCAGGCAGGGGAATGAATTGACATTTGCCTGGGCAGGATGCTACATTGTGAGGGGTGAGCGTCCATCTGAAACGTTCACCCGGGAGGTGCGGGGAAGATGCGCTTTGAGATCGTACAGGGGAATGAACTACTCTCTAGCCA
>CAJVYM010000117.1 GCA_913009415.1 uncultured bacterium | reverse complement strand
CTGGCTACCCCCCGTTTCCTCAATTCAGTCAATTCCTTGTGAGTCAGCTTGCGTGCATCTCATTTCATAATGAAACATTGTATCACACTGACATCACAATGTCAAGCCTATTTCGCACGGTTTAATAGTTGCTGAGTTGACCGGCTTTCGCAGTCTCCGTGTCGCCAGACATCGTGCTCTACAAGGTAGATGAGGAGTGTAACCATTGTTGCGGTGTGAATTCTGCGAGAGAGCGACATCAAGCACATCTGCGCGTGGTGGGATAAACTACTCAGGCTGAAATTGATTGAGCTTCCTACTGATAAGGAAGAAGAGGCATAGATGGACAAAGCCCAACTGGACAGCCAAAGTAATGGCATCTGTTCGTGCATCTTGGCTCTTTTCGTCACTTCACCGGTTTTGGTGAGGAGTTCGGCCAGGAAATGCATACTAAATCCCTCTCTATTTGAGCTGGAAAGCTAGCGAAACATGTAACTTTGCATGGAAGACGATACCTGTATAATCATGCCATGGACAGCATTGACGAGAAAGACCTGAGAGAGAGGCTGATCAAGCTTGGTGCGCCTCGCCTGGCGGACGCTCTGATCTACATTTCCTCGTACACAAAGGGCGGCACCGAGTACGTGCAGGCGATGCTCCTCACCCCCGATGAGGCGGAGAAGCGGTTCAAGTCCAAGCTGAGCGGGCTGAAGCGCCGGCGCAAGTACGTTGGTTGGAACGAGGCACAGGATTTCGCCCTCGAACTGAAACTGATCATTGCTTCCTTGCGTGAGGGGATGCCCAAGCCCAAGAGAGGCTTGCAGCTTGTGGCGGACTTCTTCTCCCTCGATGGACGGATCCTCGATCGCTGTGATGATTCAAGCGGTGAGATCGGGTATGTCTTCCGCTTCGATGCGCGAAATCTGTTCATCTCCTACGCTTCCCGGTGTAGTGACAAGAGGTTCGTCAGTGATCTCCTTCTCAAGCTGTATGAGCATGATGACTACGGGGTGAGGACGGAGCTTGTGGCGAAGGCTTCTCATTTCTTGCCGGAAGAGGAGATGCGCGACCTCGTGGCCAATATATTGGAACGAGCTAAGAGCGAGGAGCCGGGTTCTTACGAAGCGGACGGTTGGTGGATCGCCGCTCAGATGCTCGCGCGCCAGCTGCATGACCCTGGCCTGTTCGAAAGAGCGAAGCTCGCCGCGGACCAGAAGCTTTCGTCTCCCACCTGCATGGACATCGCTGTGGTTTACCTGGAGAATGGCGACCCGGAGATGGCGCTGTTCTGGATGGAGCGGATCCCTCCAACTGATCGATTTCGCGCTGACCTGCAGGATCGGCTGCTCTACTCGATCTACGAGCGGCTTGGCGATAAAGAGAAGATGGCGGAGCGAGCGTGGAGCATGTTTCTCAACAATCGCAACCGCGACACGCTCGACATGCTTCTGCGTGCCCTAGGAGAGTCAGAGCGAGAGCGGGTGATCGAAGAGCAGACGCAGCAGATCATGGCTGGCGAGGGACTCTCTTACATAGACGCCGAGTTCCTAATGGATGTGGGTCGGATCGATAATTCCGCGGAGTACCTGTTTCGTTATCGCGATCAGCTAGACGGGGACTCATATTCTGTACTTGTTCCGCTGGCCAAGTCGCTCGAAGCTGGAGGGCGCTTCCTTGTGGCGTCGATAGTCTACCGAGCGTTGCTTGAATCGATCCTCGCCCGTGCGCAATCGCGGTACTACCACCACGGGGTCCGCTACCTGAAGAAGCTGGACACCCTCTCTCTTGTGATCGATGACTGGCGCGGGCTCCCTTCCCACGAAGAATACAGAAAGACTCTACTTGAGGAGCATAAGCGCAAGCGAAGCTTCTGGTCGAAGTACGGGGTGTAGTCGAGTCAACTGGTTGCATGATCGTAAGGAAATGCTTCAGCATGTTGCGGTCAATAGCTTCAGCCAATGAAACACGACGAATAGGGAACGGACCTCATCGAGCCAGGGATTATTTCGTCCCTCGTTGTTGATCTGTTTTGGATCTATAATGCCACCAAAATGGAACCTCAGGAGGCACAACAATGGCGGTCAACCTATCGATCAAGAACGTGCCTGATGAATTGGCGCAACTATTGCGAGAGCGTGCAAGGAGCAATCACCGTTCGCTTCAGGGAGAACTGATGGCCATTTTAGAGGAAGAGCTGACTGTCCGAAGAGGGACAGTGGATCAAGCGTACCAGAGAGTGCGGAAGCTGGGCCTGAAGACGGCTTCAGGGACTGTGGCGATGGTGCGAGAGAGCCGCGATGCTAGGTGAGGTGGTCGATACCTCCCTACTTGGGGCGATCATCTTTGGAGAACCCAGGGCGGAAGAGGCGCTTTCACTCATAAGAGGAAAGGAACTATTCGCCCCGTCGCTACTTGCCTACGAGCTTGCCAGCGTTGCGCAAAAGAAAGCGCTGCTGTACCCAAATCAGCAAGAAAAACTGGTGCAGGCACTGGAACTGTCCTTGGCCCTCGATATTCATTGGGTGGAGGTGGACCACGTGGCCGTCCTTAGACTGGCCACGACTGCCGGACTAACTACCCTACGATGCCAGCTACCTATACCTAGCACGTTCTCTAGGCCTTCCACTCGCCACTTTTGATGAGCGCTTACGCGCCGCTGTGGACAACCCCTAAACCTCGATAATAACCAGAGAGTAACAACATTCTCGCGCTGACCGAGAAGCGGTGAGCGGTGACAGGTAACGAGTGATGACGGAAAGCAGAGGCAAGACCGAAGCGCTCTCGCGCAGAGCCGTCAACGTAACGGGGTATGGATGAGGGAAGATGAGGCCATGCAATTACAGTGGAACGTAGAACAAGCACGTCTGTACCAACTGTACGCCACGGGCTTGCATGGAAGAGACTATCCAGCTGGTATTGCTGGGATCGCTGCCTGCTTCAGCGATCTGGGGTCCATCCAACTCGATCCGCTTCCCATTATGGGGCGAAATCACGACCTGGTAATACAGTCTCGCGTTGATGGCGTACATCCAGGGGAGACTCTTGATTGCATTCACCGGGAGCGACTTGGATTTGAGTACTGGGATAAGGCCCTTTGTGCGATCACCATCGAATCATTTCCCTGGTTCCGCGCATTGATGAATAAGGGAGGAAGCCGCTGCTGGGACGATCAGCTCGGTCATGTCTATTCGGATACGGTGAGGATCGTGTATGAAGCGGTTCGTGCACATGGCCCTCTTTCTAGCGTCGAATTGAAGGGCCTCGGCATCGCACAGAAAGATGGAAAAGCTCGCGGAGGTTGGAAGACCGCCAAAGAGGCGAATGCTTGCCTTGAGCTTCTGTGGAATCAAGGACTGATCAGTGTCTCGCATCGTTACAATCATCGCCGCTACTTCGATCTGACCGAACGGGTTATCCCCAAGGATCATCTTGCCAGCAATCCTCCGACGAGGGAGAAATTCCTGGAGTATCTGTTGCTCTGGCGCGTGCGTACGGTTGGCCTGCTCCCAGCGCGTGGAGCCAGTGACGTATGGGCATCTCTGTCGGGTGCGCGGGCCAAGGGACTACCTAAACGGTTACTGGCTAGTGACCGATTGAGCTTAATAAACGTTGCTGGCATCGACATGCCGTTCTACGCGCCTGTTGATGCGCAAGAAAAAGTGGCACTGGCTGAGAAGATAGCCCTTGATAAAGACGCCCGTTTTCTGGCACCGCTCGATCCGCTCCTGTGGGCGCGTTCGGCAGCCGCGAAGCTGTGGGAGTTTGACTACGTATGGGAAGTGTACAAACCCGTAGCAAAACGGCGCTTTGGATACTACGTTCTTCCTGTCCTCGCTGGTGACCGCTTCGTTGCGCGATTCGACGGGCGCTATCGCCGGGAGGAGAAGACGCTCCATGTTCTATCGTATCATCAGGAGGTAGGAGGCGTTCCATTGTCAGATCCCGCGATCCATGCCGGATTCCAGCGCTTCCTCGCCTATCTCGATGGCGAGAGGATAGTGCTTCCCACCGGTGAGATCTGGTCCAGAGAAGAGCGAGGGTGAAGCGAGTCTCTTGCCGGAGATAGCTGACGCAGTGGACGCATGGTTGTGGCACGTGTCTCTGGGAGAGAAATCCTGCAAGCAAAGATCCGAACTCGGAGATGAGAACTCCATCTATCTCTCGTATCCTTTACCGATGAGTTCGACTAGCTGCCTCTGCGTGCCGTAGAGATCCTCAAGAATGTAGCATTGCAATATCTGACCCCATATACAAGTATGGGCTCTTTGCCTGCTTGTTGCCGAATAGTCTGGCAATCTGCTTTCGCAGGGTCATGGCAAGCTTCACTTCTCTGTAGATGTTGAATGCATCATGCTTCTGGCCGCGGCCAGATCGTAAGCGCAACATCTGCAATTGAATTGCCACGCTGCCTTATCGCCCTCTCATCCCAATGTTCTGTTGATTGAATTCGGCGGTTCAATGTCAGCGCGCTGTGCTGCTGGAGAGCTTGGCGCTTCTTCTCCCACCCGGCGTTGGACATGGATGGATTGAGGCGTTCGGTCACGAGAGTGAGATTGCCAAACGTGTGAATCAGCCTTTCACGAATCTCGCGCGCCTCGATACTCTCTTGAGCGATAGGCCAATTTGCCTCCCACTGCTGCGGCATGATGTGTTCGACAGTCAAGTCATCAAGGATCTCGATTCGCTCGGTCTTCGCATCATGCAAGGCTCCCTCAATAGCCTCAAGCAACATGCGGACGCGTGATCGCTTGAGCTTCTCATAGGCTGGCGCGTTTTCAAGCGCTTCTCGAAATTCATCGTCTCCGGGCCACACAGAGGTTTCACCTTCTCGGGATAGGAGAAACTCCCGCAGTCTTTCAGATCGGAATTCCGTTCGAGAGAGATGCCTCAGCAGCTCAGCGAATACCCTGTTGTAATTCTTGTATGTGAAAGAACAAATGGCACGACGTACCAAATAAGATTCGAGAATCTCAATGAAGCGAATGTGATCGCCATCTGAAGTGGGGTTCTTCAAGACCTCTAGTAGCACAGGGATTGCCATATTCGTGTCTAGGTCTGAAAGACGTGAGAAGAAGATGCCTTCTCGGGAGGTCATTGGATACTCGTCGAATCTTCGGAATACTGAGGCGTACTCTTTCAAAGCAAGCAGGCTTTGCTCTGCAGACTGATCGCCTTCAACTAGGAAGGAACGGAATTCACTGAAGAGGTGCGGTACCGAGATGATGTCTCGCCTCTTGAGGGCTAGGTAGTGGGCAACAAAAATGTCGATCCTTCCCCATTTGATTCGCCCCTGCCTGACCTCGGCTCGCCAGTACTCCGCATCATCGTCGAACGGCTTCCATGCCTTCTCGTAAAGCTGTTCAATTTGAGCATCCTGAGCGATGGCATATCGGAAGAGCAAATTTTTGACAAGATCTGACGGAAGAAGTGGGGTGCCCAGCGCATTGAGTGTTTCGAAAATGAGTTGTAGATCGTCATTCTCGTCAAGGTCGACAACAACCAGGACGACATCTTCTCGTAAGGCGGCGTACATCGCGGAGAAAGATCGGAAGAGCACACGTCTGAACTCCAGTCACACTGATATATCTCGTATGCCGTCTTCTGCTTGAAAAAA
>CAJVYM010000116.1 GCA_913009415.1 uncultured bacterium | reverse complement strand
CCGGTTCGACGAGGGGGGAGTAGGGCACAGAGCAAGGCATGCGACTAATGAGCCACAACGGGGAAACCCTGTAACTGAAGTATGCCGAAGCCTAAACCCTGTCACCTGCTCCTCTACTCTACCGCCTCTGCGTGAGGATGCGCTTGCTCAGTCGTATCTTCGATCCGTCGCAGCTTGTAGTGCTGGCACGAGCAGTTGGCAGACGGAAAGCCCGGCTACCTCCGTCAGGCGATCGGCGGGCTGATGAGGGCCGAATACCTCCGCAGTATCTCCGATCGCGACAGCGGGCATGTCAGTCACATCGATGATCGTGTGGTCCAAGCAGATCCTCCCCACAATCGGGGCATACCCACCGCGCAGCCATACACGGCCGCGGTTAGAAAGCCCCGGAGGGAGCCCGGACCCGTAACCGATCGAGATAGTAGCAACTCGTTGCGCTCTTGATGCCCGATACGTGCAGTCGTACCCGATGCAATCCCCGGCTGAGAGATCCTTGAGGAAGATCACCTGCGCGGTGAGTGTCGCTATCGGTCGGATCGATCCCGTCCAGGGACGCTTCACTTCCGGGTACCCGTAGAATAGCGTCCCTATCCGCACCATGTTAAGCGGCGTCGAGAACACCCGCTCCGGAAACTGGATAACCCCAGCGGAGTTTCCGATGTGTCGCAAGCTAGGAAGCGTGCCTGCCGCGTCAAGCAAGGCCAGAAGCGAGTTGAACTGCTCTATCTGCAGTAGGCTGTGGGCCCTTGCCATGGGAGTGTCGGCCTCAGCCGATGAAAGGTGGCTAAACACCCCTTCAACATTGATGTCATCAAGTTTACGAAGCTGTTCAAAGAGAGGAAGAGCGCGTTCTGGCCTCACCCCAAATCGCCCCATCCCGGTGTCTACGTTTATCTGCACGTTCGCTCTCTTTTTCATCCGTCGCGCGTTGCGGGAGACGAGGCGAGCGGACTCGATGTCGCTGATGGAGGGGGTTAGGTCGAATTCCAGCGCGGTGTTGATCTCTCTTGGGAGAATGGGGCCAAGCAGCAGTATGGGGAGCTTCACACCCGCAGAGCGGATCTTCTCTCCTTCCTCCACCGTGTTTGCACCCAGGTAGTCTATCCCCACTTCCTCCGCGGTACGGGAAACCGCTTCTATTCCATGCCCATAGCCATCGGACTTGACGGCAAAGAGCACCTTCACCTGCTGCGGGAGGCGGTTACAGACGTACTCCATGTTTTCCGCCAAGGCGGAAAGGTCGATCCTCGCTATTGTCTGCGGCACGCGTTCCTCCCTTAATCAGGTTCAGCCAACGAAATAGCCGGGTTTCACACGTTCACGCACGTTGGCCACAAACGAACATCTTGTCATCATCGTCCATCCTTGTCAACGTCACTTCCAATACTTATGCTTATGTGGTAAGTTCGATTGTCAACCGAAGGCGCGCTGTTTGGTTTGATCCGTTGCTAAGGAGGAAGTGTGGGCAAAAAGGAAGCGTTGATCTGTGGGATCATTTTGATGGCTGTCGTAGTGGTCGGATTCGGGTATACGCGCAGCGATTTCATGTTCCTAAATGAGATAGAGCCGGGGATGACCGGCGTGGGTAAGACGATCGTGGCCGGTGATACGATAAGCGAGTTCAACGTGTCAGTGATCGGAGTCATCGATGAGCCGGGTGATTCATCAGACTTCATAGTTGTGCGCGTGAGTGGTGCGGCGATCGGCAGGTCGGGAGGGATCGCTCAAGGCATGAGTGGAAGTCCAATCTACATCGATGGAAAGTTGATCGGTGCCCTCAGCCGCGCTGCTGCCTGGTCCAAGGAGCTGACCCCGATCGGGCTTGTTACGCCGATCGAGCAGATGCTTCGGATCATCGACTCCATGCACAATACACCCGTCTCCTCTCGCCCGAGTACGGACGCCATCCTAGCCGGAGTTACGCTAAGTGAGATTGCAACACCCCCAAGCAGCGAGAAAGTGCTCAATTCGCCGAACACGATCTTCGCCTACCCTGTCTCTTCGCCGCTCCTCGTGAGCGGGCTGTCGGGAAGATCCCTCACTACGCTGATGGACGGCTACAGCAAACAGCCACCGACGGGGCTTGTGAGCGACTTTCTCCCCGTTACCGTTGCTCCACACATGTCCGGGCTGTCCTCGTTTGGCCTACGCCTCAACCCGATCTCCGGTGCGGCGAAGGATAATACCGGGACGACAACGGACATGCAGCCGGGAGGCGGAATCGGAGTCGCCCTGGCGAGCGGCGATGTAACGATCGGGGCACTGGGGACCGTGACCTATCGCGATAAAAACCTTGTCATCGCGTTCGGGCATCCGTTCCTCTCAAACGGGAACGCCGACTTTCCCCTGACGAGCGTCCATATCTACGACACAATGAGAAGCTACGACGCCTCGTTCAAGTTAGGGACGCTCGGAAAGGCACTGGGAACAATCCTTGAGGATAGATCTAGTGGCATCGGCGGTGAAATCGGTCGTCAGGCAAAGACAATCGATTTTGGAATCGGCGTTCTCGACCTCGATACGAAGAAGGCGAAGAACTTCCAGATCAACCTTGTCGATGAGCCGCGGATCATGCCCAATCTCATCCTCGCAACCGGAATGAACGCGATCGATGAAACGCTCGATCGCATCGGGCAGGGGACGGTGGAAGTGAACTACCAGATCATCGGAGACGGGATGACGAAGCCGCTTGAACGGCGCGATCTCTTCCTCAGCACGCAGGACATCGCCGTCTATCCCCCGTGGCAGCTTGCCGGGATCGTAAACTTCCTGCAGTACAACGACTTTACGGACCCGAAGATCACGCGGATAACGGCGACAATGCAGATTACACACAAGATCAAGGCGATGCACATCAATCACCTCAAACTGGACAAAGACTCGTACGCTCCCGGCGATACGATCCACTACACGGTCGATCTCCAGACCTATCAGGGGGGCACGCAGACCGTCAAAGGGAGTATTACCGTTCCGAAGACTCTACAGGCAGACGACATCACGGTGCGCGCCTACAGCGGCCCGCGGCTCCTAGAAGAAGGAGAGACACCGGTGGAGTTTCAGTCGCTCGACGACGTCGTCAAGGCGATCGAAGACCTGCCCACCTACGATACCCTCACCGTAGAGCTGTTCGCCTGGGCTTACATCTCTCCAAACGGGATGCAGGGGATCGATAAGGTGAGGACCAAAATCACGGGCTACTTCCTGTATGACAAGCGCGAAGTGACCGTGCCGCTTGTCGTATCGGACAATTCCGAGTAACGGCATGTTTTGCCTGCAACAGATTGCAAGGATCGTTAGCGGCGAAATCCTTCACGAAAATGAGGGCAGAGTGGCGCGGGTCATCCACGACTCACGCCACGTCGAGCCGGGTGACCTGTTTATCGCCATCAGAGGGCAACGTACGGACGGACATAACTTTCTCGCACAAGCGTTTGAAAGAGGCGTGTGTGGGGCAATCATCTCCGATGAAGGGGCAATCCCGGACAATGCTTCCAACCTGATTGTAGTGGATGACATCATTGCCGCGCTACACAAACTTGCCTCGGCATGGCGCAACAAGCTCGATGCGACCTTCGTTGGGATCACCGGAACATGCGGAAAGACGACTACCAGATCCCTCCTTTATCATCTGCTGCAGGACGCAATGAGCGTCTACTCGGCGCCGGGAAATTACAACACCGAGATCGGCCTTCCGCTTGCGCTCCTGAGGATGCCGAGAAGCGCCGAGGTGGGACTATTCGAGCTTGGAGCAAGCGCTCCCGGGGAGATCGCGCCCCTTGCCTCGCTCCTTTCACCCAGCATCGGGGTGGTCACGCTTGCCGGGCGAGGGCACCTGATGGGTTTTAGAAGTGTAGAGGCAGTGGCGCAGGAAAAGTGGGATCTGGTGCGCGCTTTACCCACAAGCGGCTGGGCTTACGTGAATGTTGATTCTCCCCCGCTTGCGGCGCTTTCAAAAACATACGCCGGCAATATGACGACCGTTGGCATTGACAACGGCGATCTGCGTGGAAGCGTCCTCTCTGCCGGGGCTGGATTGGTGGTCGACGTGCAATCGCCCCGATTGCACCTTGAGACGCCCCTTTTGGGTGCACACAATGCTACGAACATCCTCCTTGCCGTAGCCGTAGCTCTCGAATTGGGCCTGTCAGCGGGAGCGATTGAGGATAAAATCAAGACCTTCTCCCCATTTCCACATCGATTGAACCTCATCGCAGCACCGTTTGGGTACATCCTCGACGATTCGTACAACGCCAATCCCGAGTCGACGCGTGCCGCACTGATGGCGCTTGCCGAACTTGGAGCACCGGTGAAGCACCGCGCCTTTGTCTTCGGCGACATGCTCGATTTGGGAGAAGATTCGTCACGCTTTCATGATGAAGTGATCGAGCTTGCGCTCGAACTTGGCATCGGTATGATATTTCCCGTTGGAGAGAGAACAACACAGGCGGCGAAGAGGTCAGCCTCCGCGGGATCGTTTGTCTTCTGCGAAAAGGAAGATTTGGCAGGGTGTATCCACTCACACCTCCCCGATGGAAAGACCTCTCTCCTCGTGAAAGGATCGCTCGCCGTTGGCCTTACAAAGATTGTGCAAGCGCTATTGGAACAGCGAAGCATAGGTGTCTATCATTGAAGGGCAGGTGCTGTGGCAGATCGTTTGACGCTTGGATGTGATTGCAAGAGGTGGCCTTTTTGAACGCTGCGCTTGAACGTGATGTTCATTACATACTTTCTTGCGCGCAAATGGTACTCTTAAAAATTACAAAGCGAGACCAGTTGCAAGGTTTCTGCAAGACTTGACAAGTACATAACATCATGCTATAATGGTGACAATTACGAGAGGATTCTGAAAAAGGCAAGGTTGCTGCAAAGCAATTACGCAAAGCCACGGGCCTTACAAAGTAGTATATCAAGGCAGCCGGGTTGCCAGAATGAACTGGCAATCCGGATTTTTGTTGTTGAAAAAAGATGGGGAAAGGAGATGTGTGATGCAGACAACGATCTACTACAGCGAAGTGGATGCTTACTTAATGGAACAGGTGGACGCAAAGGGTAGACGGGAGCGCAGGAGTCGCAGTGCGGTGCTCCTCTCTATTCTGGAGGAGTACTTTGAGAGAGAGAAGCGGCTCGGAGAGATTCTGGTCGATCTTGGGGCGCTTTCACATGGTGATCTAGCTAAGGGGCTCGATCTGCAAAAAAGAAAATTCGCCCAGAAGCTGTTGGGAGACATACTTCTGGAGCAGGAATTAGTTGAGAAGGAAGCGGTCGATCGAGCGTTGATCATTCAAGGACGGCACAGAGAGACATAGGAATCTGCTTCCATAAGGAAGCATGCTGCAAAGGCAAACCGGGAGCGATCCCGGGACGCAAAGCCACAGACCTCCTGAAGGTAGCTGGGCTGCCAGCCTCGAAAGAAAAGAGGAGGGCAAACCATGTACGGCACTCTAATAGCCCAATCACGAAGATCAGGAAAACAACAACATTGGGTTTCTACTAGCCTCGATTTCCACGGTACCGAGTTCAGCTAACACCGTGAGGAGATTTTAGTACAACATGATCAAGGGAAATGCAACACGAGTTGTCTGTCTCCTAACCAGGGCACAGAGATGCGCCGGTCGGC
>CAJVYM010000115.1 GCA_913009415.1 uncultured bacterium | reverse complement strand
GAGATCTACACTCTTTCCCTGCACGCCGCTCGTCCGATCTGACGGATTCATCCCCGGCCTGCGCGGGAACGTCCCATTCGATGACGAGGGGACGCCGCGGGCGAAGACGTACCTGATCAAGAACGGCATCTTGCACAGCGTCCTGCACTCGCGGGAGACGGCGAAAAAGATGGGTGCCGAGCCGACGGGGAACGCCCGCGCGATCTCGTACGAATACGAGCCGATCGTGCGCATGACGAATACCTACATCGAGGCGGGGCATCAAACGATGCAGCAGATGCTCGCAGGGATCGACCACGGTCTGTACGCGGTGCGCGCCTACGGTGGGCAGACGATGTTCGAGCAGTTCACCTTCTCCGCTGCCTACGCATTCGCCATCGAACACGGCGAGCTGGGAGAGATGCTGCGCGATGTCGTTCTCACCGGAAACGTCTTCGAGACGCTCCGCTCGATCGACGGGATCGGGGATGATCTCACCATGTACGGCGGATCGGGCGGATGCGGAAAGGGCGAACAGTTCCCCCTTCCCGTGACCGACGGCGCGCCGCACATCAGGATCCGGAATGTAACAGTAGGAGGGAAGTGATGGACAAATTGCTCGCAGCGTTGAAGGACAGAGTCGATCAGGCCGAGGTCTACCGCCGGCAGGCAAAGACTATCCCCATTGAGTTTCGTTCCGGAAAATTAGAGTCGCTCAAGAGCAAACAAACGGAGGGGACAGCCCTGCGCGTACTCGCCAACGGGCGTCTCGGGTTCTCCACGACAACGGACATGGATGATCCGTCTGCGCTGAGCAAGGCCGCCATCGCTGCCGCTGCGTTCGGTGAGAAGGCGGGATTCAGTTTCTCAGACGATAATTCCATTCCACTAAGCGGTGTCTACGACCAAGAGATCGAAGATGTTTCCGAACAGGCGCTCATCGATCTCGGCGAGAAGGTGATCGGCAAGCTGCGTGATGCTGATCCGCAAGGCGATATCAACGTGGGGCTTACAAAGACTGTGGAGACCGTCTCAATTAGAAATACATGCGGGCTCGACGTCGAGGAGAAACGCACCCACATCTCGTTATCGGCCAGTCTCGGGAAGACGAGCGAGGGGGACATCTTCGTCCTGTTCGACGAGCAGGAAGTACGCGCGATGAGCGATCTCGATCCGGATCGGCTCGTGAAGCGCATCGTCGACTTCCTCCGTTACGGGAAGAAGATCGTCTCTACAGAGTCGAAGAAGCTTCCCGTCGTGTTCACCCCCAACGGGACGATCGCCCTCCTTCTCCCGCTGTTGGTCGGGTTCAACGGGAAGTCAGTGTACACGGGAACGTCACCCTTGAAGGGGCGAGTGGGAGAGATCGCGTTCGATTCTCGCTTGTCGCTCACAGACGACGGAACAATCCCGCGTGGTCCACGCAGCAGCGCGTTCGACGACGAGGGAACGACCTCTTCTCGCACGCCCCTCGTGTCTCAGGGAACAATCGAGGGGTTCACATACGATCTGTGGACTGCCGCCCTTGCCAAGGCCGCTTCCACCGGAAACGGTTACAAGGGCGGACTGATGGGCGGAGGCGGGTTCCGCACGCCACCGAGCATCGGGATAAGCAACGTACTGGTCGCCGCAGGGGACAAGAGCGAGGAAGAGATCATCTCCTCGATCGAGGAGGGGCTGCTCGTGGAAAGCCTCCTCGGATTGGGTCAGGGCAACATCGCCTCCGGCGAATTCTCCAATAACGTCGCCGTCGCGTTCAAAATCGAGGACGGGAAGATCGTCGGTCGCGTGAAGAACACGATGATATCCGGCAATTCCTACACGCTACTGAAGGATAAACTGATTGCTCTCGGCAGGAATCCGATGTGGGTGCTGGGCGCGGTGAATACACCCGCGATAGCAGTCGACGGGGTAAGTGTGATCGGACAATAGCGACCGGCTTTTGAAGGATGCACTGAGGGCGTGAAGGTCACACGATCTTCGCGCCCTTCTTTGGATCTATCGGACACCAAAATCGGCAAGGAACGGATTTTGCCAGCATAATTAAAGACCGAGAAGGGTAGCACGGGACTGAGTAGTGGCGCAAAGGCAGATACGTCGCGAAGAAACGGCATGAGCCTTCCAAGGACTTGATAACGTAACAGTGTTATGTTATACTGCTTCCATAATCAACACCTTGGGAGGTGGCGAGAATGTACACTTCGACCTACGAGATGGAGAAACTAGCGGAGCTGAGGCACTATGAACTCGTGCAAAATGCCGAAAGAAACAGGCTATTTCGAAGTACGCGAAGACGCGGGAAGAAGACGGCGCGGGTTTTCCCGTCGCCCTCGTGTTCTGTCAAAGAACCCACCCGTGGCAGGTGCGCATAACAGTGTGTTGTTATGATTCACGAGGAGGCATGATGTGGACGAAGAGAAGCTGATTTCAAAGAAGGAAGTACTGGAGAAGCTCGGCATCTCCTACGGTCAGCTCTATCGCTGGAAGCGAAAGGGGTTGATCCCGGAGAGTTGGTTCATTCGCCGCGCAACGTTCACCGGACAGGAGACGTTCTTCCCTCAGGAGAAGATCATCGCTCGCATCGAGCGGATCGTGAAGATGAAGGACACCCATCCGCTCGATGATCTCGCCGATCTGATCACTGCCCGCGTCAACGACAAGCTGGAGGTAGCGTTCTCCAAGCTCCGCAGTCTCGGTTGGCTCGATGACGAGGTGATTAAGAGCTTTCATCTGGATGATGAAAAGTCGGCACTATCGCTGCAGGAAACGCTGTGCATCGGTGCACTCCGACAATTGGAGAAGAAGGCAAGTAAGGAGGAGATCGATCTGGTAAAGGAGACGCTTGACAGTGCCCTGTCCGGTGGATTGATCGATAGAATCCGCCAGGAGCATCTGTTGTTGTACCTGCTCCGTAAGCGCCTTGCCGCTGCAGGGATCTCCGCGGAGATCAGCCTTGCCGCAATATCTGCGCCAAGCGCGGTCTTTGACCCAAAGACTGAAATCGTGCAGTCGGTTGATCTTCAGATGCTGCTCGAACAGATCAAGCTGGATCTTGCCAAGGAAAAAGAATGCTCGGAAGAAGGGGAGCAAGAACGAGCCGAGAGAGAACGGGAACTGATAGAGGAGCAGCGAGAGCGATTAGCTGAAGAGCGTGAGCGTCTGGCTGAAGAAGAACAAGAGCGGTCCGAGAGAGAACGGGAACGCATCGAAGAGGAACAGGAGCGCTTAGAAGAAGAGCGTGAACGATTGGCTGAAGAGCAAGAAGAAGCCAAGGAGGAGGAATGAGCGAGAAACGGAACTCAGCGAGCATCTCCGGTGCAGGAGTCATCAATGGAGGAATCTACGATCGCGTCTCCATCTCCGGTGCGGGAAAGATCACAGGCGATATCACCGCAGAGGAGATCAAGATATCAGGAGCGGGCAAAATTCAAGGAAAGACCGAGGCAACCACGATTACCGCTTCGGGAAGCGCAGTCTTTTCGCAGGACGTTATCGCTGATGAGATGAAGGTCAGCGGGAGCGCACGCGTCGACGGGCAGGTCAGGGTCAAGGAGCTGAAGTGCTCGGGTACGTTCAAGACCGGCAAGGGAATCACTTCGGAGTACATCAAGATAAGCGGGAGCCTGCGGACTGAGCTCGATGTGGAAGCGGAGATCTTCAAGGCAAGCGGGGGATTCAAGATCGGTGGCCTTCTCTCAGCCGATCGCGTGGAAATCAAACTTGGAGGCCGCTGTGAGGTACGCGAGATCGAAGGAGAACGAATCGAAGTTACTCGTGGCGGGTGGAGAGAGAAAGGGATCCTGCTCGATGGACTGATCAAGCTATTCACCGGCGGCGGGATGGCGGAGTTGCACACGACACAGTTCGAGGGCGATGAGATCTTACTCGAGGATACCACCGCCGATATCGTGCGTGGTAAGACGGTGGAGATTGGCCCTGGATGCAACATTGAAACCGTCGAATACTCCGAGTCACTGAGGGTGGCGGACGGAGCGACTGTAAGGAATAAATCCCGTGTTTGAAGGGATGAGGTGACAAAATGATAATTGGGTTCATTTTAGGGGTGGTGGGCGTGATTCTTGGGGTTGTGGGTTCGGCCTTCGGGCTGCTGTTCAGTCTCGTGGGAAGCGCAGTTACCGCTGTCTTCATTGTGATGCTTATCATTGCTGCGATATTCTTCTCCCCTATTTTCTTGTGGCTAGCACTTGGCCTCGCGGCCGTCTGCATGATCCGGGGACTGCAATGGCTGAAGCGTGGGCTTCGGGGTTAGAGAAGCTACGCATCAGAGTACACATCAGGGATTGAGCCGTTCGGCTCATTGACCGCACTAACAATAGAAAGGATCCATATGCCAGAAGAGCAACGTCATTGGAAGACCCCTTTTTTCATCATTTGGACAGGCCAGCAGTTCTCTCTCATAGGCAGTCAGCTTGTACAGTTTGCCCTCGTGTGGTGGTTGACTAAGACAACCGGATCGGCAACCGTTCTTGCGACCGCCACACTGGTGGCGATCATTCCGCAGGTGGTGATTGGCCCATTCGCTGGGCCGCTGATCGATCGTTTCAGCCGGCGCAACGTGATGATCATTGCCGATGGAGGGATCGCACTTCCTTCAGCCGCGCTGCCGTATCTGTTTTTTGCTGGATTCGCCCAGGTGTGGCACATTTACGTAATCATGATCATCCGCGCTATTGGAGGAGGCTTCCACTGGCCAACGATGACAGCAACGACCACGCTCATGGTCCCGGACAGGCACCTCACCCGAATAGCGGGTCTCAACCAGACGATGCAGGGAGCACAACCAACATCGTCGCTCCGCCGCTGGGAGCGATCCTCCTCTCCCTGCTTCCGATGTATGGGATCCTTGGCATCGACGTATTCACCGCGGCGATAGCTATTGGACCGCTCTTCTTCGTTCACATCCCGCAGCCAGCGCGTGCTGAAGAAGAGGAAGAAATGCCGTACTTTGAGCAGATCCGCGCTGGGTTCCACTACGTGTGGCGCTGGAAGGGGCTCCTGTTCGTGATCGGAACGGCGATGATCATCAACTTCGCGGTACAGCCAGCGTTCTCACTCCTTCCGCTACTTGTGAAGAAACACTTTTCCGCGGGGGCGCTACAACTTGGTTGGTTGGAAGCAGCATTCGGAATTGGCGTCGTCCTTGGTGGACTTACGCTAAGCATGTGGGGAGGATTCCATCGACGCATTCTCACATCTCTGCTTGGGATCGTCGGAATGGGGGTAGGGATATTCGCCATTGGGTTTCTCCCATCGAGCGCTCTTCTCATCGCCCTCGGGCCGATGTTCCTTGTCGGAATCATGAACCCCTTTGCCAACGGACCGCTGCAGGCGCTCATACAGTCGACCGTCTCCCCGGAGATGCAGGGGAGGGTATTCACGCTCCTCGGAAGTCTGGTGACGGCGATGTCGCCGCTAAGCTTGGCCATGGCCGGGCCAATAGCAGACTGGCTGGGAATCCAATTCTGGTACATTGTGGGCGGGGCGATAATGATCACCGTCGGGCTGATCGCGCTCAGTATCCCCACGGTCATGCATATCGAGGATGAACACGCGGCGCTCATGGAAAAGCAAAGCCTTCCAACTGCGCCTAGCGATTGACAACGGAAGTTTTCTCATAGCCAGTGTACGTATGAAGAAACCGCACGTCCTTCTCTTGTTCCTAGACGCTCAAGGAAGTGAGAGACTCATCGTATAAACACTTCTCGGCAAGTT
>CAJVYM010000114.1 GCA_913009415.1 uncultured bacterium | reverse complement strand
ACGGACCAAGTCCGGTTCTGCGAGGGGCCGGGGACGAACTGGTGTATGGATGAGATATTGTGGCACCGCCGGGAAACCAGGCGGTAAACAGAGAACACAAACTTCAACCTGCAGCACCAGGAGAAACTGGCCTACTCTCCAAAGCAAAACAGTTGCTCGATCAGGCCGGAATTGCTGATCGTGTCCGTCACCGGCCAACAGAGCTTTCCGGCGGCGAGCAGCAGCGGGTGGCGATAGCCAGAGCACTGGTGAACGATCCCGATCTCCTCCTCGCCGATGAGCCAACTGGGAACCTCGACTCGAAGTCCGGCAGGCAAATCATAGAACTCATCAAGAAGCTAAATGGAGAACGGGGAATGACTGTGATCGTGGTCACCCACGACCCGGCGATCGCTCGCTATGCGCAACGAACGATTCATATCTTCGACGGAGGAATCGGAAGAGAACCCGACTGGGAAGAAGAGGAGTGAAGAATGTTCATGGATAACCTGAGGCTGGCGACACACAACCTTGTGCACCGGAGACTGCGGTCGTGGTTGACGATCCTGGGAATTGTGGTTGGAGTTGCAGCGGTGCTAGCGCTGATCTCCATCGGTGAGGGGATGCAACGCGCGGTGAAGCAGCAGTTCGAGACGGTGGGGTACAGTACGATCCTCCTGGCACCCAGTTCCTCAAGCGAGCAGTCTCCTCAAGAGAGTAAGATGGGCGGGGCATTTCGCGCCATGGCAGGAAACCAAGAGCCGTCAGAGGTCGACCTCTCTGTCTTCGACAAGCTTCCGCAAGTTGAATCCTACGGTGCAATCAGAGTGAACACGGGAATGGGTACATCGGAAAATATGCAGGGAACCGGCTTCTTGCACATAACTGGCTTAAGCTCCAAGATAACCGATTACTTCAGCGGTTATTTCCAAGGGTTCAACATCGCGGAGGGGCGCAACTTCATTCCTAACGACGAGAACGCCCTCATCCTCGGGAACAAGGGCGCAACCGATCTAGGCGTCGCTGTGGGTGACACGGTAAAGATAGAAAGCACCGACTTCAAGGTGATCGGTGTCCTCGCTCCGATCGAGTCACGTGGAGGAGCGCTCACGTTTCGCGGTCTGGATACTGGTCTCTTCGTGCCGATCGCCGCGATGGAAAGGCTGTACGGCGGGGAGAACAAGATCTCGCAGGCGCTGATTCAAGTCACAGACGGGACCGATGTTGTCAAGGCATCACAGGCGATGAAGAATCTGTTCACACAACTAGGCACACCGGTCGCCACGCCGACCGCTGAGGAGATCAGTAAACAGATCATGGGTGTCTTAAGTGGAATCCAAATGGCGCTCACCGCAATCGCTGTCATCGCGCTCGTAGTGGGGGCGATCGGAGTGATGAACACAATGTACACCTCAGTCTTGGAGCGCACTCGCCACATCGGGATCATGAAGGCGATCGGAGCAAAGGACAGGCACGTGATGGGGTTGTTCCTGACAGAGTCCGGCATGCTTGGCATCGTTGGTGGGGCGATCGGCGTCCTGGCAGGAGTTGGCATAGGAGCCGTTGCCGGAAAGACGCTCGCTGGCGCGTTCACGATGGGGCCGGGAACATCAAACACAGCCTTTGCCCCTTACTACAGCCCCTGGCTGATCATCGGAACGCTCGTGCTCTCGTTGGTGTTGGGGGCGCTCGCTGGCGCCCTTCCCGCCCACCGCGCGGCAAAACTGAAGCCGGTAGAAGCATTGCGTTACGAGTAGTGGGAACCGTGTCATTGGGAGATCAGGAGATTGAGTCATTGGTGGGAAAATGGCGGAATCACTCAATGATTCAACCCAAAAAAAGGAGTGTGGAGAGGTGAGAATACGCGGACTGGTTTTAATAACGCTTATCATCGTGCTGGTGGCAAGCTTGTGGGCAATAGGGAAAACCTACGGCGAATGGGACACATCGATCGCTGTCTCAACAGCCGGTGGAGGTTTGTCCTTCACCCGATCGAGTTCTATGCTAAAGGGGATGTACTTCACAGGGGACGTGGCAGACATGTCGATCGCACAACTTTCCAATCTGTCAATAACCGATCGAGGGCTGAGCAAGACCGGTATGGGAGGCCAGGCATTCTTCAACCTGCCGCTCTTCTCTCCCGGATCACTCAGCCTATCCACTTATCTCAAGCAGGATATCGACATCGACTGGCCGATCGGGACGTACACCGTACTGTCCAATCTGGTCTTCTCCGTTGACCCTCCCAGTCTGACGAGCAGCTTCTTGGAGTGCACAGTCAGTGCCTACGGGTTGAAGGGGACGGGTTCGTTCCTTCTCGTCCCCATGGGGGCTACATACGCTTTCGGAACCAGACTTACACTACTGGGAACGACCCTTGCCGGTATGACCGTGGAGGCAAGCACGTACTTTGGTGCATGGAGCCTCGGCAAGGCGTTCAACGAGATCAACAAAGTGCAATCGAGTAGTGACTGCTTCTGCTATCGTGGGACTAACATATCGCTCACTGGGTTGATGTTCGGCTGCGTGTCCTACGATACGGCAGTTCGTTTCTCCAATCAGGGCTTCGCATACGCGCAGTTCCAGTACGCCATTGCACCACCTGATGACTGGGATATCCCGGTGAGTTTCGCCGTGACACTCGAATTCTCTCCACAGACGAAGTCGTACGTCGTCCTCGTCCCCACGCTCTATTTCTTTAACAGTGCATACCAGGATGCAATATGCACGTTTTACGTTGCTCTCGATGTTACAGGCAATGGTACCGGAGGGAGCCTGGGATTCAACGGGATGAGTCTCACTGGAGTCAGGTTGAGTGGCCTGCTTGTGGGACAAGTGAACGTAAGCGGGATACTGTCGCTGGGAGATATGCTCTACACGCAAGAACGAGACAGCCCTATCTACCTGCACGCCAGCGATTACTCCATCTATAATCAATCATCGATTGCCAGCAAGCAGAGTCCCACCCCCTACGACATGGTCATCTCACTCGATCACAGCACGGGAAACTTCGGCAGCGCGGTCGATGTCTATTGGGGGTGCAACACGGGTTCGCTGTTCGGTCTCAAGCTATTCACCGGGGAGGCAACCTATATCCTGTCGAGCGAACTAGAGTTCGGGCTGGGTCTGGCGGTCGATCCGCTTGTCGGACCGACGGAGATGCGGATGGACTTTACTTGGTCACTCTATCGCTAGTCTGCCAAACATGCAGCTTACAGGCTATACTCGTCGCTAAGGATGAACACGCGAATCTTGATTGTCGATGATGAGGAGTGGGTGTGCACGCTCGTCGGTCGCTACTTGGAACAGGCCGGGTACGACGTGGCGACGGCGCACGATGGTGAGAAGGCTCTCAGCAAGTTCGAGTCGTTCCGTCCCGATCTCATCATCCTCGATTGGATGCTTCCCAAGCTCGATGGCCTGGAGGTGGCGAGGCGCGTGCGCATGCAATCGAGTGTTCCCATCATCATGCTCACTGCCCGCGCCGATGAGATGGATCGCATCGAAGGGTTGGACGGCGGAGCGGACGACTATGTGGTGAAGCCGTTCAGTGCGCGCGAGTTGGAGGTGCGCGCGCGCGCCGTCCTCCGCCGTACGCGCGGCGAAACGCAGAAACAGACGATTCTCGAAGCGGGTGACATCCGCCTCGATCCGGCTCGCCACGAGGTGAAAGTGGGGGGCAAAGCTGTCGACCTAACCCCGATGGAGTTCGACCTGTTGGCCTTTCTCCTTCGCCACCCCGGCCATGTGTTCACGCGACTGGAACTGCTGGAAGCGGTGCGTGGAACAACGTATGACAGTTTCGCCCGTTCCATCGACTCGCACGTAAAGCGGTTGCGCGAGAAGATCGAGCCCGATCCCTCCTCACCGCGCTACATCCAAACCGTATTTGGGATCGGCTACAAACTTTCAGATGCCGAAGGTGAGAAATGAGGTTCTTTCGACGTCTGCCATTTCAGACCAAGCTCATTGTCTCACTCATTCTGGTCATCGTCCTCACCACGGTCCTTGGCTACCTCCTGATCCACACGGCCATCAATCGTGCATTCTCCGATTTTGCTAAACACAGCATGGGCAATCAGGACCAAGTCTTTCGCCAGATGCTCGTTGAGTACTACGCACGCACTGGCTCCTGGGACGGCCTGGATCGCCTATTCCTGCGCAATCGCGATCTGCTCCCATTTGTCGTTGCTGATGCGAACGGAATCATCGTCAGCGCTCCCCAGTTTCACCTGGTCGGGCACAAGCTTTCGCGCAGCGATCTGGCCGCTGGTCTTCCGATCGTTGTCGGGGGAGAGACGGTCGGAACGCTCCTGTCACGGAGAGCCCTCAAACTGCGCGACCCGATCGAGAAGCACTTCCTGGGCACGGTCACCGTTTCGCTGTGGATCTCCGCGGTCATCGTCAGCCTGATCGGCATCCTGCTCAGCATCTTCCTGTTCCGACAATTGACTGGCCCGCTTAAGCGGCTCAATGCAGCCGCCGGAGACATCGCCCGAGGTGACCTCTCAAGCCGTGTGAAGGTGCACAGTCAGGATGAACTCGGCCACCTCGCCGAATCGTTCAACGAGATGGCGGCAAGTCTCCAGAAGTCTGAACAGGCAAAGCGCCGGATGATCGCCGATGTATCGCACGAACTGCGTACCCCGATCAGTGTTGTCCGCACAGGCCTGGAGGCGATGCGCGACGGCCTGTTGGAGGCGACACCGGCGAACATCGCCGCGCTGCACGACAAGATCCTGTTAACGACACGCCTCGTAGGCGACCTGCAACAGCTCGCCCTTGCCGATGCCGGGCGGCTATCGATCCACAAGGAAGCACTTGACCTGAACGAGCTTGTCGAGCGGATACGTGCCACCATCGGCGTCGAACTCGAGGACCGTGAGGTCGCATTGCATGTCGATCTCCCAGTAGATCTACCGCGAGTTAATGCCGATCGCCAGCGGATCGAACAAGTCCTTCTGAACCTGCTGGCCAACGCCATGCGCTACACGACATCAGGCGGAACGATCAGCATCGCGGCCAAGAGCGTGGATGAGAACATGGTACAAGTGAGCATCCGCGACAGCGGGACTGGCCTCTCCAAGCAAGATCTGGAGCACGTCTTCGACCGCTTCTACCGCGCCGATGCAGCTAGAACGCGAGAAACCGACGGTTCAACTGGTGCCGGCCTCGGGCTCGCCATCGCCAAGGCACTCGTCGAAGCCCACGGAGGCCGGATCTGGGCGGAAAATGTTCCCACAGGCGGGGCATGTTTTCACTTCACGCTTTCGACTGTATAATCGATTTCGCGCATCTCTTGAGGAGGAACTGGAGGTCTATGAAAGGTAGAGAGCTGGACAAGCAATTTGACGCAGGAGAGGACATCACCAAGCATCTCGATCTATCGAAGGCGCGCCGCCCCAGGCAAGAGCAGAGGCGCGTCAACGTAGACTTTCCAGTGTGGATGATCGCCTCGCTGGACAAGGAAGCCAAGCGACTGGGTGTACCCAGGCAATCATTAATCAAGATGCTGATCGCTCATCACCTTGACAAGACCCGCGTCTGATCGGGAACCGGTTTTTCTGCGCTGGTCTATGCCTGAGGAAATCAGACGCGACGCAGGGCCATGAGAGCACATCCTTATTCTGAATTCTGGTTCATCCGACTAATGCGTACTTTGTCTCGTGGAGCCCGAGAATTCTGAGTTTGAAAAAGGCGATATCGCGGTACCCATAGGCTTGACGTTTGAGGGTTTTGATCTTGTTGTTGACTCCTTCAAGAGGACCAGTGGTGATGCGGTAGTCGTAGTACGCGAGAATTCCCTGGTGGTGTCGCTTCAGTGTACGGGCAAAGGTTGTGATCAGTGGGA
>CAJVYM010000113.1 GCA_913009415.1 uncultured bacterium | reverse complement strand
ACTGGGCCCTTATGACGTAAACGTTAATAGTGCCTATCCTGCCGCTATGGTCAATAGTGGTTTTTTCGATTACCTGGCACAGGAAGAAAAGGAGAAGCTGAAACCTCCCTCAGTACTTAACGAGCTTGTATACGTGTTGTCTAGTCTGGAACCTGGTGAACTAACGGGTACTTCCATTGGCGCGAATACTTGGAGAGAAGATCCTGCGCTTTCAGGAATAAGGGAGAAATACCTCCCGTCACACTGAAAGCTTGCTGATAGGCCACGTGCTGTCGGCAACAGTGTGTAAGTATATCTACAGACGCATATACTCAGGAGATAAGATGGAATCAAAATCGGTGATACTGAAGGGGTTACTGAAACAATCTTCGCTTGGCATTGTTAGAGTCGGAAGAACAGGGAATCTCATTCACATCGTGCAGGCCCTGGAGGAAGGAGGCCTCAACTGCGTTGAGATCACGATGACCACGCCGAGGGCGCTGCGGGCGATCGAGGAGGCTGCTGGAAAGCTAGGGAGCGTTCTCATAGGAGCAGGTACTGTCTTGGATGGTCCCACCGCGCGTCAGGCAATCCTTGCGGGGGCGGAGTTCCTAGTCACTCCAACAGTCGAACCTGATGTAGTCCAGATGGCCCAACGGTATGGCAAGGTCGTGATTGTTGGAGCAATGACGCCAACCGAAATTCTAACCGCATGGGAAGCAGGGGCGGATATGGTCAAGGTCTTCCCAGCAAACGTTCTTGGTCCTGGATATCTTAAAGCGGTGCATGGCCCACTTCCTCAAATTCCTCTCGCGCCAACAGGTGGAATCACAGCTGCAAACGCGGGGGACTTCATTTGTGCTGGAGCAACGATGGTTTGCGCTGGTGGTTGGCTGGTGGACAAGAAAGCAGTTGCTGAGGGGCGGTATGAGGTTCTCACCGAGCGAGCCCGCCAGCTTGTAACTGCGGTGGAAAAAGCAAAGGCGGGGATGGACAAGGAGCAATGATGATGAAAAGACTGCGCCTAATGATTCCAGGACCGATCGAAGTGGCCCCAGAGGTACTAGCGGTTATGGCCGAACCGTTGGTTGCTCATTACGGCAAGGAATGGACAGTCTTTTACAAAGAAATCCTTGGAATGCTAAGGAGGATCTTCCAAACCGATGGGGATGTGTTCTTGTTTCCAGGATCGGGAAGCGCTGGACTTGACGCTGCTCTTGGGTCAACGCTCTTTCCAGATGGTAAAGTGCTGATCCCTCAGAACGGTTTCTTCGGCGAACGCCTTGAAGAGATCGCACGGAGCTACACCACGAATGTTCACACAATTGATTTCCCTGTCGGTCGCGTAATCGATCTTGGAGCAGTTGAAAGAACTCTTCAGGATGGGAATTTCGATGCTGTAGCATGCGTACATTGTGAAACTTCCACGGGGGTGCTTAACCCAATTCAGGAATTGGCCACACTATGCCGTTCTCACGGGATTCTTTTCATAGTGGACGCAGTTTCTTCTCTCGCTGTTGAGTCGCTTGAAATGGACGCTTGGGGAATCGACATCTGTGTCTCCGCCTCGCAAAAGGGGTTGGAGTCACCACCCGGTCTTGGAGTAGTAGCTGTAGGTAAGCGAGTATGGGATCGTATCAATCACGCAAAAAGCCCTGGGTGGTATCTTAACCTCAAGGTATGGAAGGAGTACACTGAGAAATGGGGAGATTGGCATCCGCATCCTGTCACTCAAGCAGTGAACAATATAAAGGCTTTGCGGGTAGGAATGGAGAGAATTTTGAAAGAAGGTCTTGATGCGCGTTTTGAACGGCATCGTAAGATTACGCAGCAGCTGCGACAAGGGCTTCGAGAGATCGGCCTTACGCTTTACGTACCTGACGAGATCGCTTCTCACGGAGTTACTTCGGTATTAGGCCCAGACAGCAAAGTGGACGAATTACTTGCTTACGTTCGAAAACAAAAGGGGATCCTTCTTGCTGGAAGCCTGGGGTTACTTAAGGGGAAAATCTTTCGGATCGGGCACATGGGACCAAGTGCCAGCAAAGAAGCAATAGATGAAGTCCTTACTGCTCTGCGGAAAGGCCTCCGCGCCATTCAGTGACACAGAATAAAGGAGTTTCTGCGATGGAGCAAGAACGTAAACTGGTGACCTTCGGTGAAACGATGATTCGGTTTTCGCCTCCTGACCATCAGAGACTGGAACAGGCCGACCGACTTGATGTCCATGTCGGCGGTTCGGAGCTGAATGTGGCTGTCGCCGCCCAGAGGTTGGGACTGCAAACATGTTATGTGACTCGTCTAACTAGAACCCCACTCGGGCAAATGGTCGAGAATAAGGCGCGCGAGCACGGTGTCGACACCTCACACATCGTGTGGACGGACGATGATCGAGTTGGCCTGTATTTCGTCGAGTTCGGCGCCTCTCCACGCGCAAACTCAGTGCTCTACGATCGCCGCGACTCCGCCATCGCTAAGATCAAACCGGGCGAGATCGATTGGGAGAGCGTATTCTACGAAGCGAAGCTATTTCATACCTCAGGGATCACCCCTGCTCTCTCAAACTCAGCTGCAGATGCAACAATCGAGGCCGTGCACCAAGCAAAGAAGTTTGGCCTTAAGGTGTCAATCGACCTCAATTACCGCGCCCGCCTGTGGTCGCAGGAACGAGCATGCGAAGTGATGACTAAGTTGATGGATGATACGGATATCCTCATCACCACCGAGGAAGATACTAAACGGGTGTTCGGGATCGAAAGGGATACCTACGAAGAGGTTGCCCGCACCCTGGCGAGGCAGTTTTCTCTAGAGGCGGTAGCAATCACACTACGCCAGACTCCATCCGTGTGGAAGAACAACTGGACAGCGATCGTCTACGCCAATGGAAAGATCTACCGCGGCCCCCAGTTTGAGATCGAGATCGTTGACCGGGTGGGAGCAGGCGATTCCTTTTCTGGTGGTTTTCTGTACGGCTATCTGACGAGTGGGCCTGCTGCTGGAGTGCATTACGGCGTTGCGATCTCCGCACTCAAGCAGACCAATCCTGGCGACCTTGTCTGGGCAACACGTGAGGAAGTCGAGCGCATCCTCGATGGAGGAAGCTTGCGTATCGTGCGGTAAATGCTCCCGCAGGGAGGGACCGTTACTCCTGCTTGATGAGGAGGTTCGTAATGGGTAGTGATTCCGCTTCAATGCGGGAAAGGTCCAGTATCTTGCTCGCGTGGTCGATGTCAATCCCCACCAATCGTCCTTCGGAGTCGAAGTCCAGGATTACTCCCTGAGTAACCTCCTCCGAGCGGACACTCGTTCTGTGCGATAGATCTATGTACAAGGAATCGGTCTCGGGATAGTAATGAAACTTCATTTCTCCTCTCAGGACGGCACATTTATGCCAAGCTGCTTGCAGATGCGTCCTGCCGTGTAATCTGGAATTTCCCGATGTCGAGGGACTGACGTTCGACGTTGCGTAGCTGGATTTTCCCAGATTGAATGCTCGCTGCCTTCACGCACAAACTCACAGCTATGCTGGCGTAGGTGACGCAGCAAACGCGCCTTTTCACGGTGATGTACTCTGGGACACCAAGGCGACACGCGTCGCTGCTGTCAGCAGCAGGTAGATCGGTTCTTCCAAATCGGCATCGGAGTCCGTGCTCTTTGGATCAGGTTTCGGCAGCGGTTCACCGTGCAGCAAGTTGGTCTCGCCCGTATCTGCCAACGCACTTGCCAGCAGACGACGTGTCTCTTCCAAATTCGTGCCTCACGTAATGACACCTGGGAAATCCAGCACTTCGCCATGTACGCCTTCATCGAGATACTTGTACATCGCCTTGTAGGTCAACATGATTTCTCCTTCGTAGCGTCTTACCTCTGACAGTACGGTACACGGCCCTTCCCCTCACCCATCTAGCAGGGCAAACGCTACGCGCTTTGCCAAACGCCCTACCTCAGCTACTTGCTCGCAATTTACAGCAACACGCTCCCAATGTCCATAGCTTGCCTTCGGTCCAACACGGCGTTCTTATCTCTCACAGGTAACCCCATATCTAGACTCTTAGCTCGCTGCGGTGTAGACTGTCAGCATCGAGAAAGAAGGAGGCGTGATGGATAAAGGTAGAGTGGAGTTCTTACGCGAGTGTGTGGATACGATTAGCCCATCCGGGTTTGAGGAGGAGATCTCCCGCATCTGGCGAGCGGAGGCAGACAAGTTCGCCGATCGCACCTGGGCGGATGTAAACGGCAACGCATACGCGGTCGTCAACGAGGGCGGAAGCCCGCGGATTATGCTCGCTGGACACATGGATGAAATAGGGCTGATGATCACCTACATCGACGATAAGGGGTTCCTGTCGTTCGCGCCAATCGGCGGTTGGGATCCGCAGGTTCTACCGGGCCAGCGCGTGCGCATCCGCGGGAAGAAGGGCGTGATCATCGGTGTCGTCGGAAGGAAGCCGATTCACCTGTTGGAGGCTGAGGAACGCAAGAAAGTCGTCAAGTTCGAGGGGCTGTGGATCGATATCGGCGCTAAGGACAAGAAGGATGCGGAAAAGCACGTCTCGATCGGTGATCCTGCCGTCCTCGATTATGCCTTCACGCCTCTGCTGAATGACCTGGCTGCAGCGCGCGCGTTCGATGACCGTGTCGGTGCGTTCGTCGTCCTGGAAGCGGCTCGACTAGCGTCCAAGATGAATCCAAAGGCGGCGATCTACGCTGTGGGTACGGTGCAGGAGGAGATCGGCCTGCGCGGAGCGCATACAAGCGCGTTCGGGATTGATCCGCAGGTGGGAATCGCCGTCGATGTCGGCTTTGCCACCGATACCCCTGGGATGGGAGACGAGAAGAAGAAGGTCGGGGATGTCGCGATGGGCAAAGGGCCGATGATCGCTCGCGGGCCGAACATCAATCCCAAGCTGTTCGAGCTTCTCGTCAGCACCGCAAAGAAGGAGAAGATCCCGTATCAGGTTGAGGGAGCGCCACGCGGAACAGGGACGGACGCCAATGCGATCCAGCTCACCCGTGCCGGGGTCGCCACCGGGCTGATCTCCATCCCCAACCGCTACATGCACTCACCGTGCGAGGTCGTCCATCTGGGTGACCTGGAGAACATCGCCAAGCTGATCGCCCACGCCGTGGTCAGCATCGATGACAAGACCGACTTCATTCCGTCGTAAGAATCAACCGATTAAACGAGCAAGAGATTGAGTAGCTGGTTCCATTAATAACTTGATCTCTTGCTTTTTTTGTGCTTGACTGTACACACACGCTGACGTATAGTCATCACAAGCGACGTATGTCGCGAGCTAGCACTAGCTAGCTATTAGGGGAGCTCGATTTACGGGCTGAGAGGAGGCTTAACCTCAAGGAGGATTGTCCTCAGGGAGGTGTGACCTCGACCCTTGGAACCTGATCTGGGTAATGCCAGCGTAGGGAGATTGTACCCCGCGCGGCCCAGCAAGTTTACGGGTCGTCATCATGCGTGAAACCGATGTTTTGCGATTGATCGCCACGCGCGTCACCGCCGCCGGGGACGATGCTGCCATTGTTCCCTTCCACAAAACCAACCTGCTTCTGACAACCGATATGCTCCATCGGGAGAGCGATTTTCCCGCAGGGACGACACCGCGCACAATCGGCTGGCGCAGCGTCGCCGTTTCGCTCTCCGATCTCGCGGCGATGGGGGCGCGGCCGCTCGGCGTCCTTCTGGCTCTCGCCGATCCTGACCTCGATGAGGAGTTGATCAGTGGGGTTCTCGACGGAGCACTCGCCTGCTGCGAACAGTCAGGTGCGCCGCTCGTGGGTGGGGACATCGATCGTCAGCGTGAGCTGACACTTGTCAGCACAGGAGAGATCGGAAGAGCGTCGTGTAGGGAAAGAGTGTAGATCTCGGTGGTCGCCGTATCATTAAAACAAAA
>CAJVYM010000112.1 GCA_913009415.1 uncultured bacterium | reverse complement strand
GAGAGCTGGAAGGAAGGATTGCGGAACGATCCATCTGTTGGGGGATGAGATTGAGCTTCCTAAGGAGTATATCAACCAATTCACCCTCACCAGGTTAGATATCACACAAGAGCAATTATCGGTGATGATAGAGGTTGAATGTAAAAGGATGGAAGTAATAAAAGAAAAGAGGATGGTACTTAAAAATGCTAACTTCACTGATTGATTTCACTCTGCACTTCTATACCAAAACCAACCTGTAGTCGCAAAATGCGCTAGCTTTTCGTGCTCCCGTGGCGGTGAGAAATCCATTTTCTGCAGCGCAGTGGTTATGTGTTTGTCAGCGACGGAAAAGCTGTAATTCGCAAACTCGTCGATCTCTACCCATCTCCAGTCTGCACAGGCGATTGCCCGCGGCTCGCCACGCATGATGTGGCAGTGAAAGGTGTGAAGGGTGATGTGAAAGCTCCGGTAGTCCTGTTCTACAGTGATGAACGGCTCCTGCACTTCCACTTCGATTCCCAGTTCTTCGCTTAATTCGCGCGCTAGACATTCTTCAAGCGATTCGCCCGGTTCCTGCGTGCCTCCGGGGAATTCCCACAGCCCGCCGTGCGCGTCATCATCACGCCGCTTGGCGATGAGGACGCGCGTCTGCCGCGAAGATGAGCGGTCCCACACCACGCCCGCGGCAACGTCGTAGTGTGGGACGGCATGTTTCGCACTCATGCTAGCGATCGCGCTTCAGTTGTGATATGTAGTCGATGATGCTGGCAGCCTGCTCAACGTTGAGCGTCTCCTCCACCACGCGTTTCAGGTGATCATCATTAAGTGCGTGCTGCGCGTTGGCGCTGAATTTGTCGATCAGCTCCGCGTCGCTCAGCGGCCGCTCCGCGCGTCCCTTAGCGTGATCCTCCTGCTTGGTGTACGTCTTTCCATCCGTCGTGGTTATGCTCACGATCGCTCGCTTCACCTTGGGGAAGAGCGCATCGATCTCCGGGTCGGCGACGACCTTAATCTTCGGCAAGAGTTGCCACACGAACGGATCCTTTAGCGCTTCCTCCTCGAAGTCGGATGGCAGGACGTTCCCTTTGGCGACGGCGACGGCGATGCAATAGGGAAGCGAATGATCGGCCGTCTCTTTGGTTGTCGGCTGGTACTTGCTCGCATCGGAGAGGATATCCGCGCCGCGGGTGGTGGTCTTCACGACGACTTGGTCCACGCTGTGCGGATCGATCTTGTTCTCCGCCATCACTTCGAGTGCAGCGGTGATCGGCTGGTGGGTCAGCGCCTCGGTGGGGAACGCCTTGTACCCGCACTCGGTGATCATGAACTCCTTCCCCAGGCCGGAGAGCATCTTCTCCGGATCCCAGGTGACGTTTGCGATCACCTCAAACACGCCTTCCTTCCCCTCGAACAGTTCTTCAGAGCCGGTGTACCCGGTTGCCGCAAGGAACGCCGCGCGCACTCCCGCCTCGGTAGCCATCGGATCGGCGGTGTTCTTCATGTTCGTCAGGTGCCCGGCGACGACTCCCCCGAGGGTGAAGTGGCTCGATCCGCTGATCCCCACCGCGGCGACGAGCTGGTCCTCGCTGAGGCCGAGCATCTTTCCTGCAACGAGGGGGCTGACGAACTGGGTAAGTGAGGCGTGGTGCCAGCCGACCTCGCGCACGCCGGGATTTGCGGCTAAGCACATTCTCATCTCCAGCTCGTAGGCGATGACGATCCCCACGATCAGATCCTCACCCGTTGCGCCGTGCATCTCCCCCGCGGCGAGGGCCGCGGGGATGATGTCCGATGGATGGGACGGATCTTGCTTCCAGTAGATGTCGTTGTAATCCATCGCCCGCACAAGAAGGGCGTTCATCAGAGCAGCGTTGGGGGCGTTCGTCCTCGTTCCGTGGCCGATGATCGTCGCTTGCTCTCTCCCGCCGAGCTGTTCGATGTAGCGGTACGCCTGCCGCATATCCGCGTGATCGAGGGCAGCGAGGGCGCAGCCGACGCTATCGAGCAGGAAGCGCTTCGCCTCCTTGCGCGCCGGCGCGGGGATGGCATCATAGCTAAGAGATAGCGCGAAGTGAGCCAGTTTGCGGCTGATCGAATCCATGCGTCCCTCCTATGTCGCCGTGGCGATCGCTTTCGCCATCTGCGTCGTGGTCGCCGATCCGCCCATGTCGTAGGTGCGCACCTTCCCCTCGGCGATCACCTGCGCGACCGCGTTTTCGATGCGCTCTGCCATCTCCTTCTCGCCGAGGTAGTCGAGCATCATCTTAGCCGCGCGGATCGTTGCGGTCGGGTTGACCTTGTTTTGACCGGCGTACTTGGGAGCGGAGCCGTGCGTCGGCTCGAACACGGCGTAGTCATCGCCGATGTTCCCCGATGCGGCGAAGCCCAAGCCGCCGACGAGCTGCGCTGAGAGGTCGGAGATGATGTCGCCAAACAGGTTTGTGGCGACGAGGACGCTGTACTTCTGCGGGTTCTTTACAAGCCACATGCACATCGCGTCGATGTTCGCCTCCCACAGCTCGATCCCCGGGTATTCGGAGGCGATCTTTCTCGCCTCTCGCACCATCAGACCGGATGTCTCGCGGATGACGTTTGGTTTCTCCACCACGGTCACCGTGGGATAGTCGTGCTTTTTCGCGTACTCAAAGGCATCGCGCGCGATCGTCTGGCAGCCCTTGCGGGTGAAGATACGGGCCGAGATTGCCATGTCTTCGTTGGAGACGCTCTCATAGCGCTTCATCTTCGGGTGCGTACCCAGGGCTGTGCGTACGACCTCGGGAACGGGATGGAACTCGACGCCAGAGTACAACCCCTCCGTGTTCTCGCGGAATACGACCAGGTCGATGTCATCGCGTAGGTTGAGTGGATTGCCCGGATACGCCTTGCACGGCCGCAGGTTCGTGTGCAGGTTGAATAGCTGCCGCAGTCCGACGATCGGGCTAGAATAGACGAGTTCCTTTCCCTGCAAGTCGGGGTTCAGTTCCTTTGCCGCCTCGTCCTTCGGCTTGGAGGTTATTGCGCCGAACAGGCAGGCATCCGTCGATTTCAGTAGATCGATTGTCCGCTTGGGAAGCGGATTACCCTCGCTCTTCCAGAACTCCCATCCGATGTCTCCGGGTATGTATTCGGCCTCGAATCCGACCTTATCTAACACCAAGCGCGCCGCGTTGAGCACATCCGTGCCCACACCGTCACCGGGGAGCCAGGCAATGCGGTATTTCGTCATTTTATACGCCCTCCTTTAGAAACCTAGTCGAGTGATTATACCTCGTGATCAGCGCTACGGTAGGGCGGTGTTGCCGTAGGCTAACTTGCATCTTGGGCCTCATAGCTATAGTCTATAGCCCTTACTAGACTAACAACATACGAGGGCCGAGAGCATGTGGACACTGATCGCGGGTGCATTCATGGGATGGGGTTTGGGGTCGAACGACGCCGCCAACCTGTTCGGCCCTGCCGTTGGCAGCCGCGCGCTCCGCTTCTGGACGGCTGCCAGCCTCGCCTCGGTGTTTGTCGTGATCGGTGCCATCTTGATGGGAAGCCGCGGGTTTGCCACCTACGGTGCAATTGGGACGCAGACGCTCACCTCCGCATTTACAGTTATGCTCGCTGCGGGGATCACCGTCACCATGATGACCCTGCTCGGGCTTCCCGTCTCCAGTACCCAGGCAACGGTCGGAGCAATCATCGGGGGGAGCTTCCTCACCGTTAGCGGCGTTAACTTTCAGCCGCTTCTAAAGATCTTCCTGTCTTGGATTCTCACACCGATCGGCGGGATGGTCGCTACCTACATCCCCTACAAGATTGTTACACTCTATCCGCACACGCTGATGGGACGCTTTGCCAATCACGATCGCTTCGTCCGCTGGGGGCTCGTGCTCGTCACCTGTTACGGAGCATTCTCCCTGGGGGCAAACAATGTAGCCAATGTGACAGGCGTGTACGTCAAATCGGGACTACTGTCGCCTTCGTCTGCCACTCTATTTGGCTCGCTGGCGATTGCCCTGGGGATTCTCACATTTAGCAAGCGGGTGATCCGCACAGTGGGAGGCAGCATTGTTCCCCTCGATCCGTTTGCTGCGCTCGTCGTCGTGTTGGGCGAGGCGATCACCCTCAACATCTATGCATTGATCGGTGTTCCCGTCTCCGCGTCCCAGGCGGTAGTGGGAGCGGTAATCGGCATTGGCTTGGTCAAAGGGGTAAAGACGATTGACGCCCGTGTACTGATGCGCGTGCTGTTCGGTTGGCTTGGTACCCCGACGATCGCCTTTGCCCTCTCCGTGGCCTTTGGGTTGCTCGCGCGCGCGATCATATGAACTAGTAACAAGTAATCGGTGATGAGTGACGGGGAAAGGCAGAAGCATTCTTCTGCGTTTGCCTCCTACGCTTACGCAGCGTGAGCAGCTTGTCTGCCACGTTGTGAGAGACGAAAGATCAAGCGAACGCTTCTTATCAGTACGAGCAGGAGTTCGATACCCGCTCCAAATAGAGAGGAGCATATGTATATTATGGAATACAACTGTTCGCCCTAACAGCCGTTTGCCTCCTTGCTACCTGGCCAGTCGGGGCAGTAGTCCTGGTCGTCGGGCACAGCGTCGATGTCACCCAATAGATGGAAGCCATCTCCGACGGTCTCAACGTAATCATCACTCATCGTCACATCGCTCAGGCGGATCAGGGCCGGATAGTCCTTCACAAGCAGATCACGGACGATTGTCGAATCTCCGTCTGTCTCGAAGACGAGCGCCTGTTCGAAGCCGTGCAGGACATCGATTCCGGTGACGGTTTTCGCAGTCAGCCCTGGGAACGTGATGGTCGCCGGTATACCCGGATCCTCATCCTGAGCGACGCCATCTGTCCAGATGGCGAATAGCTTGTCGCCGTTGGGGAGGGCGAAGCCATAATAGGCTACTCTCTTCGCATCCATCTGAATTTCCGCAGGAATCATCAACGTTTCAGTGCCATCCATGATTGTACATAGGTTCCGTACCGTGGAGAAGACCTGTGGACGCGCGGAAGAGAGACCCGCCACGCCCACTGTGAGGTTCATACCCAAATTCATCACCATGCCTCTGGCGTAGTACTTTGCGGCTACAATTGGACTATAGATCCACGGTTCAGCTTCGAAAGGATTCAGCGGAGATCTCCAGTTCAGCTCGTCGGCGATGTACTCTCCTGTGAAACCGTGAGCGGAGGCGACTTCCTTGATCTGTTGAACGATAGACGGGTACCGAATGTAGTGCTCTCTCCAGTATTCGTATTCCAGTGAGGGCGCCCCGACATGCCACGAGATTGCGTCCACTAAGGGGAGTACATCGGAGTTCAAGATTCCAAAAAGGTAGTCGTACCTACCACAGTCAACCAAAGGCGTCACTGCGCCGATGACCACCTTGGCCTCTGGGTCCTCCTCTCGGATTACGGGAACAGCTCGCCGTACAAGGTTGATGTAGTCCTCTACCTCTATCCTTTGGCCGCACTCAGAAACATTCGGCTCATTCCACAGCTCGAAATACTGCACACGATCCTTGAAGTGATGAACAATGTATCGCACGAATTCAAGGTAGCGTGCTATGTCGTCCTCGCTCGTGAACCTCTGACAGGGTCCTGGGTTTCCCTTTGCGTGACCCTCCTTGTCCCAAAAAGATAGCACATACGTGATTGTTACGCCATTCTCAGCTATGCTGGTTATCCAATCATCGTATTTGCGGGCGATGGGAAACTCCGGCTCGTTCCAATTTACCGTTACCCTGTCTATGGAGTTAATGGTTGGTTTTGCAATGAAGTAGCAGAGTTGGTATGGTAGGGTATCATGCAGAGAGAACTGCTCATTGCGAAGAGGAAGAAGGCCAAAGAGCTCCAACAGAAAGGATGGTCGATCGATAAGATAGCCCGGCATCTTGTCTCCAGCTGG
>CAJVYM010000111.1 GCA_913009415.1 uncultured bacterium | reverse complement strand
CAACTATCTCGGCTGGTATCGTTGGTTAGACGGTAATGCTAATGCGCTAACCCCGCAAGCGTGGTTCCTGACCGCAGTGGGAGCCTCTTGATACATATGGCCAACAGCTAACATGAATAGAGCCTTGATCAAACTCTCTACAAGCATGGGTCTCCTCTCTGATACTGAAGTTTGGCTTACCTTCTAAGTACCCGATGAGACCCATACTTTCAACCCTCCACCCTCCACTTTCCTGCACCGACTCCCGAAAGGAACCAACTACTTTAGCATGCCCATCCGCAACGGCACCGTGGAAGGGCTCAACAACAAGGCGAAAGTGATCAGTCACAAGGCCCATGGATTCCGCACTGCAAAGAACTATATCCGTAACCTCTGCCACTGCATGGGTGGCTTGCCTCTCCCTCAATCCATGCACATATTTGCGTGACGAACCAGAAAAGATGGTTCCTCGCTGTTTCATGTGGGTAGTGGAAGATCTGTGTGTGGGGAAGATAGACCTCTCGCGAAGGCGCAGAGAACACCAAGACAAGAACTCACAAGCATCACGCCCCCCCGTGCAAGAACAATGTATGTCCGGACAAGAATAACTCAACGTGGTGGACAAGCTACCACGCTACGAGAAGTGGGCTTTTGTGTAGCATTGCACCTTGCGTGCAACGTTGTTTCTATGTGCACCAACGATTCCCAATCTGTAAACCTCTCCACTGAATTCCTTAACTTGAGGACGCGTTACCCACTCCAAACAGCGAGGAGCTGAAAAGATACGGCAAAATCCGCATTACATCCGCAACTTACCCGATCAGCCGCTCAGCACCCGCTCGTAGATGGCTTCGTACTGGGGCACGATGCGCTGATAGCTGAAGTTCTCCACAGCACGACTTCGTGCCGCCATGGAAAACGCCCCCCACCGCTTACAATCGGATAGGAGCTCAATCGCTTTCGCGGCCATCTGTTCCACATCCCCCACCGGCGCAAGGTACCCACTTATGCCGTCTTCAACCACTTCTGGAATTCCACCGATATCGCTTGCTATAACGGGAACTCCGCTTGTCATCGCCTCCAAAGCGACCAGGCCGAAGCTCTCAGTCGCGCTTGGCAGGAGAAGGAGATCGGCATCCTTAAGGATGGGAGCAACACGATCGACGACCCCGAGGAAGGTCACCTTATCCCGCACCCCCAGCTCTGTCGCTAGCATCTCCGCCACCGGTGCCTCCGGACCATCTCCCACCAATATCAAGCGTGCATCCATCTTGGCACGGACGCGGGCGAAGATGCGGATGACATCGCCAATTCGCTTCACCGGACGGAAGTTTGAGATGTGCATCAGCGTGGCCGGACCATCATGACGAACGCGGGACATACACGACAGTGGTTCGCGTTTGTATCTCCTCGGGTCGGTGAAGTTGTAGACAACGTCTATCTGCCGCGTGATTCCGAACTGGCGCCGCGTCTCAGCTTCCAGAAAGTTAGACACGGCCGTCACGGCATCGGATTTCTCGATCGTCAGTGTTGTGACCGGCTTGAATGAAGCATTGTTCCCGACCAGGGTGATATCGGTCCCGTGCAGAGTGGTCACCACTTTCAGATCCCTCTCCGACACGATCTGCTTGGCGAGTAGCGCCGCTGCTCCAAACGGGATCGCATAATGCACGTGCAGCATCTGCAGGTCCTTCATCCGCACCACCTCGGCCATCTTGGAGGCAAGGGCCAGCGTATAAGGAAAGTTCTTCAACAGCGGATAATGCTCGATTTCCACCTCGTGAAAGCTCACACGTGGGGGAAGCTCTCCCAGCCGCAGGGGGGTGGCGTAGCTGATGAACGCAACCTCGTGCCCGCGTTCCGCCAGGTGTCTACCGAGCTCACTGGCGACCACGCCACTGCCACCGTGAGTAGGATAACAAGAGATTCCTATGCGCATTTCACTCCTTAGAACGATGAGAACCTGAGATTGAGCGGATCGTCGACCTCCAACACTCCGCGAACGAGAAACGCCTCCCCGTATTCCTTTTCGATCAGCGCCCCGTAGTGCGCCATGCGACTGCGGATCAAGTGATCCATCGCCGGGGAGGTGAGCCTGGTCTCGGGATAGCTGGGGTCTACAAGGCTGAACTGCGAAGCATACGCGCGGATCGCCTCCATCTTCCGCTCGAATTGCTCGCTGATATCAACGATGAACGACGGGCAGAACTCCTCCCAGCCCATGTAGTAGAGGATCTTCTCAGGCCGGTGGCTCGCCTTCTCTGTGACGTACCGCGGGAGACCAGCGAGAAACGTTCCCTCGTACACGATCTCGCTTGCGTGCACATGATCGGGATGGCGGTCGGAAAAATAGGGCAAGAGGACCAAGCGCGGGCGAAAGCGGCGGATCACCTCCACCACCTTGTGTTTCGCCTCCGCGGTGAGCGCGAGGTGTCCATCCGGCAGGGCAAGGTTTTCCCGCGCAACCGCACCGAGGATATGAGCGGCTTCGCGTGCTTCTTCTTTCCGCACGTCTATCGTCCCGCGGGTTCCCAATTCCCCGCGCGTCAGATCGACAAACACGACCGCCCTGCCAGCGTCAGCCAGTTTGGCGAGCATTCCTCCACAGCCAAGCTCGATATCATCCGGGTGCGCCCCGAAGGCAACCACATCTGCGTCAGTCATCATCCTCCCAGGTAAGCATACGATGATGGGTATTGTCAAGCTCGGCCATTGCCACCAACCGCTCCACAAATCGCGGCCCGTGACGGTTGATGAAATATGGAAGGGGAAAGACACGCTCCTGCAGCCGGCCTCGGGGCAGGATGGTGTTTCGCAGCTGCTGGAGAGCGCGTAACGAGAGGCCGCGCTTGGCCAAATTTGCGCGCAAGGCACGATCCTCCAACTGAGCGAGTGCGCGCAAGGCGGCAAGACGCGTTCCTTCGCATGAACGGACAAGGCCTGGATCGAGCGCTTCGACAAGCGGGAATAGAGGGGCAAGGTCCGCCGTGATTGCCTCACGCGTGTTTGCGAAACCCTTTTGCAGGTCCAATGGGGCGAGTGCGCGCTTCGCCTCCGTCGAGGAGAACTCGTCGGAGAGAAGGGCGCTGGCACTGGTCACAAAACGCGCGATCAGATCGGCCTCGGCGCGCGTAATCACCGTGAAGCTCTCGCGAGGGAAGATGATCGGTTGCGGCAGGGAGAATAGATGATACAGCGGCTTCAGCATCGCCTGATAGGCGATTTCGCCTGGCCCAAGAACGCTGGCGATCACGGGCAGGAGAGTATCTGCCAGGAGCGGTCTCAGCGCCACATCGGTCGAATAGCGCTCGGGATGCTCGGTGACCATATGAAGATGACTAAGAGAGTCGCTCACCCGCACCCTTCTGCCCGCGTCGTCAATCACATACAACACGCCCGCGCGTTCCGGGGAGAGCACGGGAGAATACCCAGCAGCGCGCACCTTGACTGCGGCCTCTGTGAGAGCGGCGCGGATCTCAGCGCAGCGTTCGAGCGCGGCGCAGAAAAAGGCGCGACCCGGCGCACGCAACACGCTAGGAGTGACGATGATCAACCCCCAGCGGGAGAAGATCTGCGCAAAGAGGCGGGCATGCCACGTGGTGTAGTCCTCCTCAGGCTTCGGAGCGAATATATCTTCTATCTGCGTGTTATATGGACTCGCCAGCAGCGCTTGCAGATACGACGTGTACGCGTTACGAATCTCGTCATTAATGGGAAGATCGGCGATCTGGCGTCCGCGCCCTTCCCAGTCGAAACTGATCTTCCCCACTTCTCCATCATCTTTGGCGACATAGGCATGGTTGATCTCGGTAAAATCGTGATCCTCATCCGCAAGCCAGAACATGGGGACCACCTTCACCCCCAAGCGTTCTTCCAACGACGCGGCAAGACGGATCGTCGTCACGATCTTGTACGTCGTGTACACCGGACCGCCGAGGAATCCAACCTGTTGCCCGCCGATCACGCAGAAGGTCGATCGGTCCTTGAGTGCGGTGATGTTCGCAAGCGAGGCATCAGACGCATCGATGCCGGCATTGTACTTGTAGAGGAGGTTTGAGATCGTCGCGCGCGGGTAGTCAACCGTGCGCCGCTTCGCCAATGCCTGGGCAAACTGCCCGGGGGAATGGCTGAACAACGAGACGGCGCTTGCGGCACCGGTAACGTAGTCGAGATACAGCTTGTTCTCCGGATAGACAAGCGAAAGATCAACGCGTTCGATCACGCTCTGCCCCCCTTCTTGGCCACAACCACGAGCCGCTCGCTCTCTGCCCGATACGGTTCGCCGCGCAGCGAACCATATATGCTCAGTTTCTCAAAACCTGATTCCTTCATCATGTTCTCCATCTCAAGAGCGGTGTACATGCGCACCGACTCACGGAACACGCGCTCCGTTCCATCCCTTTCGATGACACGCGTCTCTTTCTCCACTCGCTGATGATCGCTGCTCAGGTGCCGTTCGATGTGCAACGCACGATCCTGGAGCGTCTTCTCTTCCTGCGGAACAAGATTTGCGATCACGAAGTCGCGATTAAGGGTGTCGATAAGGAACGTTCCCCCAATCTTGAGGGCACGGTTGACACCCGCAAGGACCACCCGATCATCGCCTTCCTCGGCAAAATAACCGAACGAGGTGAACAGAGACAAGACCGTTGCGAAGCGATCTACATACGGGATGGCGCGCATGTCGCAACGCACCAGTTCCACCGAGCTTGCGCCGATCTCGTCAAGCCGCTCGCGGGCAACTGAGAGGAGATCCGCCGAGAGATCGAGACCGACCAATGCCGTGAATCCGGCGTGGTGAAGCACCACCAGGTGCCGCCCCGCGCCGCAACCCAGATCGAGCAGGGGCTCGTCCGTGCTGGGCGCGATCAAATCGATAATCGATCGTACGTCCTGCGCAGCCTCGGCATCGTTACGATGGGGATAAAGCGCCAGATAGTCGCGTCCAAAGGCACTTTCGTACCAAGGCTTCATGCGATACCGTGTTCCTTCTTGTAGGAGAGCCAGTTCCGCTTCAGGTGGACGAAGGACTCGAGATCCGGTTGCAGGAGAAACGGGTTTGTCCGTCTCTCATCTCCAATCGTCGACGTGGGAGCGATGCCGTAATCGTGTCCCGGGAATACGCGCGTCGTGTCGGGAAGGGCGAGCAGATTTTCGTGAAGCGACGCGTATTCCGCCTCCGCGCCGCTGGTGAAATCGGTGCCGCCAACCTTACCGACAAAGAGCGTATCGCCGGTAAATACCGCGTCACCGACGAGGATGCAGATAGAGTCGGGCGTGTGCCCTGGCGTATGGATGATCCTCGCTTCCAATCCACCGAGAGGAAATACAGCACCGTCGATCACACGCAGACCTGTCAGCGGATCTGTGCTTCCGTAGAGGAGAGCACAGCGCCCGGTGAGACGCTCGATTGCTGCATTCCCGTTAGTGTGATCGCTGTGGTCATGCGTATTAAACACGTACAGAATCTCATACTTCCTTGCGCGGGCAATCTCAACCAACCGCTCGGGAGAGAAGGATGGATCGATAACGATCGACTTCTTTTCTTCTTCATCGGCGACAAGATAGCCGAAATTGCGATCGCCTCCAGTCTGGACTTGTACTATGAACATCTTCCTCCCTTCTAGACAGCCTTATCACGTAACACCTTGTCAACTGGCAGTTTACAGGTCGCCTTCCTCCACAGCAAGCACGGTCGTGTACTGGCAGGATCCAATCCACCAATTCAAGGAAGAAACAAAACCGAGAGACTTAGCGCCGGAGGATACAGTTTGGAAGGAAGAGACAAGAGAAAACCGGGACTCACGCTTCGACACTGACCTGACCTTCGCCATTACGTGGAGACATGTTACTGTAATTCCCTACAGATAAGGAGTTCACTCTCGCTAAACTGTTAGGGTAGCTTGGGGGGGTGTAGTAACCGAAGATGGACTTACTACACCCCCCTAAGGCGGGGCGTAGTCCTTCAGCTCAAACAAATCGTACAACCGTTGTTGGATTGTCGAGCGCTCAGTGATTAACCGCACTGAACGT
>CAJVYM010000110.1 GCA_913009415.1 uncultured bacterium | reverse complement strand
CATGCGCCTGTATTAGACCGGGAAAGTGAAGAGTTATAAAATAATAAGCATGATGTGGAAACAACTCCGGCAGGCAAAGCAGGAATGACAGCCCAACGTGAAGTCATAAATCCTGTGAACCCATTCTTCAACGAACTTGGGGGTATCAATGACGTATAAGACCACCTCGAAGGGAATACCCTGTATACTAATAAGATACTTAAGGAACAAGAGGATATAATTATAGCGTAGAGCATGCATCGATGAGCACAGGAGTTCTATGAACGTATTTGAAACTCGGGACACTTTGGTTTCTGACTACGCCTCCTTCGTCACGAGCTACATCAATATCCGCGACCCGCAGATCAAGAACTATGTGGAACAGGAACTCACGAGCGGTGCGCTATGGCCCGATCCGCTGGTTCAGCTCAATCCCTCCTTCGTTTACGGCGAGTCAATAGATGCTCTGGTCGACGAAGGAGTCCTGCATGAGGAGTGTAAACGAATCTTTCGGACCAAGCGTGATCGCGAGGATACTGGTTCTCCAATGCGTCTCTATAAGCACCAAGCGGATGCTGTTCGCATCGCAGCAGGTGGGCACAGCTACGTCCTGACAACCGGTACAGGATCGGGTAAGAGCCTCGCCTACATCATCCCGATAGTCAACCATGTCCTGCAGCACGGAAGCGGAAAGGGAATTCAAGCGATTATCGTCTATCCGATGAACGCGCTGGCAAATAGCCAAATGCAGGAACTCGAAAAGTTTCTCAACTACGGATACCCAGACAGACATGGACCGGTGACATTCGCTCGCTACACCGGGCAGGAATCGGAGGAACGCCGCAATGAGATCAAGGAGAATCCTCCCGACGTTCTGCTGACCAACTACGTCATGCTGGAACTCATCCTCACTCGTCACGATGATCAGCCGCTAGTGCGCGCCGCAAAGGGCCTTAGTTTCCTTGTTCTCGATGAGCTGCACACCTACCGCGGCCGTCAGGGATCAGATGTGGCGATGCTTGTCCGCAGGGCGCGAGATGCGTTCTCTACATCGAATCTGCAATGCATAGGAACTTCCGCCACATTGGCTGCTGGAGAGAATCAATCGCTGGCGGCACAAGAGGTCGCACATGCAACATCGGAAATCTTTGGCACAATCATTGATCCGTCTCACGTGATCGGTGAGACCCTCAATCGAGTCTCCCAAGCTCAATTAAAAGATGATAATGCCTACATACAGCGCCTCCGCGAGCGCGTCGAAGCGGAAAATCCTGCAACACCGAGGAAATTTGACAAATTCATCAGCGATCCTCTAGTCTCCTGGATCGAATCTACGCTTGGAGTAGCCCAGGATCCAGATACAGGCAAGCTAGTTCGCCAGCATCCGCGCAGCATCACTGGCAAAAGCGGTGTTGCCAAGGACATCAGCGATCTGATTGGGGTTGACGAACGCAAGTGTCAATCAGCTATCGAAGAGGCGCTTCTTGCTGGCAACGAGTGTATCAGGCCCGATGGCGAGCCTGCGTTTGCCTTTCGCCTGCATCAATTCATCAGCCGTGGGGATACGGTATACGCCTCTCTCGACACTGAGGCCGATCCAAATCGGTATGTCACGCTGCAGGGGCAGCAGTTTGTCCCTGGAGACCGGCGTAGAATACTCCTTCCGCTCGTCTTCTGCCGTGAATGCGGGCAGGCCTACTACTGCGTTTGGCGAGCCACCAACGAGAACGGGGATGTCGTGTACCGTCCCCGAAACCTGCGAGAGACGAGTGGCTTAGAGGGAGAGGATCCCGGATTTCTGTTCAGAAGTGAGAAAGAGCCGTGGTCTGAAGACCTGGAAGACGTCATGGATCGCTTGCCGGACGATTGGCTCGACCGAGACGGCCGCCTGTGTCGAGATCGCCGCAAATCGATGCCCATCGTGGTCCGTATCCGCAAGGATGGTGTCGAAAGCTCAGACGGGGAGCCGTGGGCGTTCATCCGCACACCGTTCCGCTTCTGTCTTACCTGCCGCGTCTCTTACGACTTCAGTCAGAAGACAGACTTTCCAAAGCTATCTCTCCTGGGGACAGAAGGCAGGAGCACCGCAACGACGATCCTTGCTCTCGCCGCCACTCGACAGGAAGAAGATTATGCTTCACGCAAGCTCCTCAGTTTCACCGACAATCGGCAGGACGCCTCGTTGCAAGCCGGTCATTTCAACGACTTCATCCAAGTGGGGCTGCTGCGTTCTGCGCTCTACCGCGCCGTCAAAGCCGCCGGAGAAGAAGGGATAACTCATGATAGCCTTGCTCAACGAGTCTTTTACCACCTCGGCTTTCCCTTCGAAGAGTTTGCTCACGATCCTGGCCTACGCGGTCAGGCAAAGTCGCAGACGGAAGCGGCCATGCGTGAGGTGCTCGCCTACCGATTGTATCGGGATCTGCGCTACGGATGGCGTGTTCTGGCCCCAAACTTGGAACAGGTAGGCCTGCTTAACATCGACTATCCCTTCCTGCGCGCTGCCTGCGAGGATGATGAGATTTGGAGTGACGTACACCCAGCCCTCGCTGGCACTGACCCGTCCACTCGCGAGGCGATATCCCGAGCGCTGTTGGATCATATGCGACATTCGCTGGCGATTCGCGTTGACTACCTCGATCCCAAGTATCAAGAACGCCTCCTCCAGCAGAGCCATCAATACCTCGCCCCGCCATGGGGATTCGACGAGAGCGAGACCCTCAAGAGCTTGCGTAAAGCACCCGTGCTCCTCCCCCGTTCCCGCGAGCCAGGTGACCGCCGAGATACGTACGTATACGTATCGTCCAGAAGCGGATTTGGGCGCTACCTGCGTCGGACAGGAACCATTCCAAACTACTCTGAGAAGCTGACCCTTGTCGACACGGACGCGATCACCTTGGACATCCTTGAGGCCCTGCGCCGACACGGGCTGGTCACACGCATTGAAACAAAGGATCTCGACAAGCCCGGCTTTCAACTGAACGCCTCAGCCATGGTATGGCGTGTTGGAGACGGCACTTCCATCCCGCGCGACGTCATCCGTCGCCCTACGGGATCAAGTGAGGGAGCCAGTCCAAACGAGTACTTCTCAAACTATTACAGAAATATCGCCATGCACACCCAGGGCATCTCCGCGCGTGAGCATACCGCCCAGGTGCCAAGCGATGTTCGTCAACAGCGCGAGGAGGAGTTTCGCAGTGGCAAGCTACCGATCCTGTTCTGCTCTCCTACGATGGAGCTTGGAATCGACATCGCAAAGCTGAGCCTGGTCAACATGAGAAACGTACCGCCCACACCGGCAAACTACGCGCAGCGAAGCGGACGAGCCGGCAGGAACGGGCAACCGGCGCTCGTGTTCACCTACTGCTCCGGCGGCAGTCCACACGATCGCTACTTCTTCCGTCACGCAGAGGACATGGTCTCTGGCGCCGTTTCCCCGCCACGCATCGATCTCACCAACGAAGCGCTGCTGCGATCGCACATTCATGCCATCTGGCTCTCCGAGACAGGCCTTGAGCTTGGCACTACCCTCGCCGATATCCTCGACATGAATGGCGATCCGTCTCCTCTTGCCTTCATCGAATCAGTTAAGGGTGCACTCCGTGACGAAAAAGCCAAACAAAGGGCCAAAGCGCGCGCACAGCACGTCTTGAACACAATGGAAAATGTGCTCACAGATGCAGACTGGTACCACGATAAATGGCTGGACGAAACGATCAATCAAATCCCTCTGCGCCTCGATCGTGCCTGCGCTAGATGGCGGGACCTCTACCTTTCGGCGTACAAGCAAACCAAACGGCAAGGGGCGATCGCCCGTGATGCGTCGCGCCCAGCACAGGACAAGAAAAGAGCGATGCGCCTGCAGCATGACGCATACATGCAGCTTCAACTGCTCACCGAACCCGGAAGCGTCATGCGTTCCGATTTCTACAGCTACCGTTACTTCGCCAGCGAGGGCTTCCTTCCCGGCTACAACTTCCCCCGCCTCCCGCTTTCCGCCTACATCCCCGGTCGTCAGAAGATCTCGGGAGACGAGGAATTCCTCTCCCGCCCTCGCTTCCTGGCGATCACCGAATTCGGCCCACACGCGATCATCTACCATGAGGGCTCTCAATACGAGATCAACCAGGTCATGCTCCCCGCCGAGGCCGAGGAGGAACTGCAGACAGGGGCGGCCAAGATCTGCGAGGAGTGCGGATACCTCCATCCCTGCACCAACGGCGAGGGACCGGACAAGTGCGAGATGTGCGGAGCTGATCTGCCCCCCGTTACCGGGCCCCTCTTCCGCCTGCAAAACGTAGTCACGCGAAAGCGCGAGCGTATAACCTGCGATGAAGAAGAACGTCGCCGTATGGGCTACAGGATGCGCACTGTCGTTCGATTCGCTGAGCGCGATGGGACCCCGTCGTACCGTGATGCCCGCCTCGTTGTGGACAAAGAAGAGATTGCCGCCATGCAGGAAGGGCAGGCGGCCACTCTGTGGAGGATTAACCTGGGGTGGAGAGGATCGAGCGATCCGGAAAAGAAGGGGTTTGTCCTGGACATAGAGCGGGGGTACTGGGCGAGAAAAAAGGATGAGGAAAAGGAAGATGATGACCCGATGAGCCCGCGCACGAAGCGCGTCATCCCCTACGTTGAAGACAACAAGAACTGCCTCATCTTCCGCCCAACAGAGAAACTGGAGCATAACGTCATGGCGTCCCTGCAGGCGGCGCTGAAATCAGCGATTCAACGCGTGTACGAATTGGAGGATCGCGAGCTTGCCGCTGAGCCACTCCCCGATCGTGATTACCGTCGTTCCATCCTCTTCTACGAGGCTACGGAGGGAGGTCTCGGTGTGCTGCGCCGCCTCCTCGACACCAAGGCGTTGCGCCGTGTTGCGCGCAAGGCGCTCGAAATCTGCCACTTCGATCCGGACACGGGCGAAGACCTTCACCGCGCTCCAGGGGCCAAGGAAGACTGCGAGGCGGCCTGCTACGATTGCCTGCTCAGCTACACGAATCAGCGCGATCACGAGCTACTGGACCGCAAACTCATCAAGGACTTCCTGATGCAGCTTTCGCGGGTAGACGTTGCCGCCTCCCCTCGCGGAATGCCGCGCGAAGAGCACTTGAAGCGCCTGCTCAATGCTAGCGATTCGCAGTTGGAGCGAGATTGGCTCCAGTTCATCGACAATCTCCACCTTCGCCTTCCATCCCGCGCCCAGCGAATAATCGAATCCTGCAAGACGCAACCAGATTTCACTTACGATGACCAGAACGTCGCTATCTACGTCGATGGCCCAGTCCACGACTACCCCGAGCGTGCCGCCCGCGACAGGCAGCAGGTAGAATGCATGGAGGATCTCGGCTGGACGGTCTTGCGCTTCGGCTACCGTGATGACTGGGTGCAGCTTGTCGAGAAGTACCGTGGAATCTTTGGAGGAGGAAAATGACCAACGCCGTTGGGTCACTGGTACGTGCTCGCGGACGAGAGTGGGTGGTCCTACCGGGGTCAACCCGTGAACTGGTCATCCTGCGCCCATTGGGCGGGAGCGACAACGAAACAACGGGCATCTGCAAAACACTGGAAACGGTCGAACCAGCCTCCTTCTCCCTTCCCGATCCAGCCCATGTCGGTGACCACCGTTCGTGTCGGATGCTGCGCGACGCGCTCCGCCTCGGGTTTCGCTCCAGCGCCGGTCCGTTTCGCTGTTTCGGGCAGATCTTCGTAGAACCGCGCCCCTACCAGCTCGTTCCTTTGCTCATGGGCCTGCAACTTGATCCGGTCCGCCTCCTCATCGCCGATGACGTGGGAATCGGAAAGACGGTGGAGGCGCTCCTCATCGCACGTGAACTGATCGACCGCGGCGAGTGCCAGCGGCTGAGCGTCCTCTGCCCACCGCATCTAGCCGAGCAGTGGCAAACAGAAATGAAAGAGAAGTTCCACATCGATGCAAAGCTTGTCCTCGCCAGCACAGCCCGCCGGCTGGAGAGGAACCTGGGGATGGATCAATCCCTGTTCGATGTGTACCCCTACACGGTCGTCTCCCTCGACTACATCAAGGCCGACCGCCGTCGGGACGAGTTC